>SKSR01000123.1 GCA_007122885.1 Gemmatimonadota bacterium | reverse complement strand
TCGTCCTGGAGGAGAACCCGACTGTGACGGAGCTGGCGCTGGCGCATTTCGCCGCCTTGAAGACGGACCGCCTGGAGGTGCATCACGGACCCCTGCGGCGGGAAAACTTCAAGGGGCTGCCGACGGTGGACCTGGTGGTCGTCTCCGGCTCCGCGTTGGGTGGCGGGCGGCGGGTACCAGTGGCGCTGCTCGACCTACTCCCGTGGATCGACTCCCTTCTCCGACCGGCCGGCGTGGCCGTCCTCTACGGCGTGCCCCGGGTACCGGGCGACGGATCCCCGGCTTCTCCGCCCTCCTTTGAAGCCCTGCTCGATGCGGTGGCCCTCCGGTTCCCCGTCCGGCACCTCTACAGACACGGAGACGAGACGATCCTCGTCCTGTCCTTGCGGACCCTGGACCTGCCCGAGGCGGTGGGGGATTTCCGGGCCTGGAGTCCCGAGGGGTCGCCCGTGAGCCGGGAGGCCGCCAAGACCCCCTCGGGGAGCGTCTGAAGGGGTGAGACTCGCTCATCTCTCGGACACTCACTTGGGGCTTCAGCTCTTTCCGCGGGAAAAGGGCGGCATCAACCTGCGGGAACGGGACATGGCGAGAACGTTCCGGGCCGCCATTCGGGAGCTCGTCCGTGTGGAGCCTGATCTGATCCTTCTTGGTGGCGATGTCTTCGACCTCCCGCGGCCCTCCTCCGGGGCGCTGACCACTCTCCTCGGGGGGTTGGAGACCCTCACCTCCGCCCTGCCGGCGGCCCCGGTCGTCCTCGTGGCCGGAGCCCGAGACACTCCCCTGCGGACCAGCGAGCCGGGCTTTCTCCAGGTGGCGGCGAGCCTTCCCGGAGTGGAAGCCGTGGTCGGTGCGCCGCGGTCGATCCGTCTGGCAGACCACGGGGCGTACGTCCTGGTTTTACCCCATCGAGCCCTCTCCCAATCCCCGTATCCCAGGATCACACCGGACCCTGGAGCCCGCTGGAACGTCCTGGTGATGCGGGCTCCGATGGTAGCCGCAGGGCCACTTACGGTGGATCCGGAGACGTGGGATTACGTGGCGGTAGGGGTGGGCCACACCTTCCGGTCGTTCGGCTCCGGGGCTTTCCAGGTAGGCTCACCAGAGCGTCCGGGGCCGGAGCCGTGGCGGGAGCCGGCTACGCCTCGGGGCTTCATAACCTATGACCTCGAGGCAGGAGAACACGAGCTTCACACTGCACCCGTGCGCCCTGTTGCCGACTTGGCCCCGGTGCCCGTGGACTGGGAGGATCCCGAGCGGGTGAACCGGCGGATCGAATCCCTTTTGGAGGAGCTTCCCGGAGGTCCGGCGGGGCGTCTGGTGCACCTGACGCTGAAGGGGGTGGAACCCGAGGGCCTCGAGCTCCTGAACCGAGGTCTCCTGGCGCGGCTTCGCGGGACGTGCGCCCACCTACAGCTGACTCTCGTTCCTTCCGGCGGAGAGGCGGCACCCGAGGGGGCTTCCCACACGCGGGCCGGGCGTACCGTTCGCGGGGTCTCCCGGAGGGCGGAGTCTCCGACGGAGGAGTCCGGGATCGAGCTCCCGTCCGGTGTGTGCACCCTGGTAGCCCGCGACGGGCTCGTGCGTCAGGGCCTCCGACGAGCATTCGAGCGGGCCTTCCGGCTCCCCGATGATGCTGCGGATCGTTCGGGAGCCGAATCCGACCATTCGCCCTTTCAGGTGGATCCGCCTCGGGAAACGTCGGGTCCCGGAGCCCAGAAGGGGCCAACCGCAAATCTGTTGGGCTGGATCCCGGTGGCGGGGGACCCTGACCGGATGTTCCGGGAGAGAGCCCGGCTCCTCTCGAGGTTGGCCTCGCCCTTGGACGGACCGACGCCGAACGCGGAAGGGAATCAGTCGGAGGGCGAGGGTCTCGAGGAGCTGGAGGGGGCGTTGGAGGAGGCCCGTGCCGATTCCGTTGAGCTCACGGGAGAGTTGGACGTCCGGACGATGGAGTGGCTCAGGGATCGGCAGGAAGCGGAAACGCAGCTCCGGCAGCATCGCGATCGGGCGCGGGAGCTTCGCGCCCGGATCCGGCGGCTCGAGGAGACCGGCCCGGACCTTCCCTGTCCCACATGCGGCGCCGTATTGGGTGCCAGGCACCCGGAAGTCTTGAAAGACCTGAAGGAAGAGTGGGAGGAGTTGATCCAGGATGGGCGCTGGTGGCGCAGGCGGAGAGACCAGCTCGATCTCAAGCCTCAGTCCCTCCGGGAAATGGAACGTCGATCCCTGGGCCTCCGGGCCCGGATCCGGGAGCTGGAGCGGGAACGGGAGGCGGCACGGGGGCGCCCCCTATGGGAGGACGCCGAAGGCGGGGTCGTCTATCCTCGAACCGGGAAGGCGCTTGCCCGCACCGCCTCACGGGTCCTTTCCCGCATCACCGGGGGTGACTGGGAGGCCTTCCAGGTGGGGCCGGCCGGGGTCGACATTCTCCGTGGCGGGGAAGCATTCCGGCCGATGCGAGGCGAGGAGGCTCGGATCGCTGCGGTGGCCGTGGCTCTGGCCTCGGTGGAGGTCGCTGCCAGAACCGGTCCAGGGGTGGGAACGTGCGTCTTACCTGAAG
>SKSR01000019.1 GCA_007122885.1 Gemmatimonadota bacterium | reverse complement strand
GATCCAGCTCCACCGGTCGGGAGGTCTCGTCGGTGGTGGACATGCTTCGCTCGAGACGCTCGAGTTGACGCTCGAGCTCCTCTCGCAGTTCCTTCCGGACCGATTCGGACAGAGGGCTCATGCTGATCGCATCATAAGAGGCCGTCCAGGTAGAAGTGAAGCCGGGTGCCTCCCGGTCCTCCCACACGTCGAGCCAGATCGAGCCGCAGGAGGCCGTCCAGGAAGGATAGGCCCAGGCCTAGCGCTCCGGCCTGCGATGGGGACGAGAAGCGGTCGGATCTACGGACCCACCCAACATCGCCGAAGAGAGAGACCCGGAAGGCCGGAGGGCCCCGGGAGACCTCGGTCCGCAGGAAGGTGTACGCCGGTCCGGCGAGTTCCCCGGGCCGAAGTCCTCGAACGGTCCTGGGGCCCCCCAGGTGAAACCCCCTCTGGACGGGGGGGCGTTCGCCCCAGCTCCCGCCGGCTCCTCCCTCCACCGCCCAGGCCAAGGTGCCCGAGGACCCGGTGGCCCCGGCCGACAGAGCCAGTCGGAGGTAATCGGAAACGTCGACGCCCCGGGCCGCTTCCCCGAAGAGGGAGCCGAACACGTCCACTCCGCCGGGCTGGGCTTCGGCCCGGGTCTTTCCCCGGGCACCCAACCAGCGTCCGCGATCGGCGGATAGGTTTTCCATGGGAAGGCTCGCTCGGGTCCAGCGGGTCAGGTGGAAGTCGGTGTGCTTCCTCGCGGCCCGGTGTCGCTCCGCGAAGAGGGCCAGTTCCGTGCCCCCGGGACCCCACGGCCGGAGGAGGCCCACCTCCACGCCCGTGACACGGTAGTAGTGGCCGGTCATGGATCCGGCCACCAGGGCCGACACCGACGACGAGAGGGTGTGGGGATCCTCCCAGTCGGACATTCCCTTCAGGCTCTCGTGGATCGAAACCCGCTCCCCTCTTCGGCGGTCCCCCCGGGTCAATTCGACGCGGCCCCGCGGGGCCACGTCCGCCCCACCCATCCGCAGCTCCACTCGACCCGCGATCCCCCTCCCCAGGAATCCGAGGGGAGCCTCGCCCGCGACCCCGGCGCTCAAACCCTCGACCCGGTTGTATCGGAGAAGGCCCTCTTCCAACCCCCAGAGGAGTCTGGGATAGTACGCGGCCCTAGCGGGAGCCAATCGGTCCAGTCGGACCCGGAGTTCCTGGAGTTCATCGTCCGAGAAGGGGGTCAGGTCTTCCTTCGTCGGGCTGGGATCCTGGCCGTCCACGGAGGAAAGTGCCAGGTGAAGGTCTTGGGCCGGCGGCACGATCCGCCGGACCGAGATCGAGTCCCCTTCGTCCTCCGTGCCGGGTCGCGGGATCATTCCCTCCTTCGTCCTCCATCCGTCAGGCAGGGGGCCGACGTCCAGTTCCGGGCTCCGCGCCTCGTTGAGATGGTATTCGTCCACTAGCCACTCCATGGCGGCCGGGAACCGGAGGGATCCACCCACCCGAACCTCCAGATTCAAGGCGAAGCCACGAGGCAACCACCACCGGAGATCGTGATAGCCGTGATCCACCACGGCCTCCTCCACTGCCAATCGGACCTTGGGAAGGAGCCATGACCCGCGCCCCCCGTCTCCCAGGTCCGCCACGAGCTCGAAGGGACGGGCGGGACGGTACGCCGCCCGGACCAAGGAGCCGGACCCGGCATCGATCCACAGGGAGCCGGAAACGAGACGGGGGTCCGTCCTCCGGGGCTCCACTCGAGCTTCCACCAAGGTCACCGTGCGATCATCGGCCGGAAGGGTGATCCGAAGCGTATCGCCGCTGGAGTACCTGTAGTGATGGTGGGCCGTATCGGCCAAAGGATGCAGGGCCCAGTGGCCGCCTCCGAACAAGACCCGTCCGTCACCGGGGTCCATGAAAAGAGGGACGGGGCTGCCGGTGGCATCCCGGAGGGCACTGGCCAGCTCCCGGGCCTGCTCGTCGTCATCCGCGCTCCGCCTTCCCGCCACTGGCACATCCCTCCGAGCTCCTTCCCAGCGGATGGTCCGAGAGCCGTCGGACTCCCATCGGACTAGGGCCGCTCGTTCCTCTTGGAAGAGCTCGCGGGTCCGGCGGAGAGGCCCTCCGGCTACCTGGACCCGGATTCGCTCCCACATCCGGGCTTCGTAGCTGTCCAGGCCCAGATCGGCTCGGGCGTAGGCGACCCGGGCTTGTTCCATGAGCTGGGCCGTTCCCGGGTCCGCGTAGGCGTCAGGATCCGGCACGGTGTCGGCGGGCGCCGCCGGGGCCTCGAGGCTCGAGGCTTGGTCGGAAGAGAAGGGGCACATGGGTGGCCCCGGTACGTTTCCCCATGCCACCAAGGCGGCCAGGAGGACAGTGGGGAAGTGAAGGGGCATCGTGTTTGTGTGGGGTCCGGGTGTGGGTTCGTCTTTAGTTCCTCCGGACGTCTCCCTACGGGAAGCCCGGCCCCCTGGATTCGGCCCCGTCCGAATGGAGCGTCGGCCCTGAAGCGAGTGCTGGATCCAACCTCAGCAACGGACGGACCGGGATCCGCGCCTCAGCCCGATTCCGCCTCCTTGAGTTCTCGGGAGGGCGTGGG
>SKSR01000047.1 GCA_007122885.1 Gemmatimonadota bacterium | reverse complement strand
CCTCAAAAGCCGGTGCTCCTCCGATTTCGGTTCCCCGGCCCCCGTCCCCAAATGAACTTCCCGTACCGTCCGCCGGCTGGCTGCCGGAACAAGACGGGAGAGGGCCGTTCCATGTCGGGTCAACTTCCCCGGGAAGGAGGTCGGGGCCAGAACCTTCGACTCAGTAGCCGTCGGCCGAGGCCGTTAGCCGCGTTACGCTTCCGGAAACGCCTCCCGTGCCAGGTGCCTCGCAATGACGAGCCTTTGGATCTCGCTCGTACCCTCTCCGATCTCACACACCTTGGCGTCGCGAAGCATCCGCTCCACCGGATATTCGTCTGTGTAGCCGGCCCCGCCCATGAGCTGAACGCACTCGATGGTGGCCTTCATGGAGAGCTCCGATGCGAAGAGCTTCGCCATGGCCGCCTCCTTCGAGAAGGGACGGTCGTCCGCCATGAGCCAGGCAGCATGATACGTCAGGTGCTTCGCGGCCTGGATTTCGGTGGCAAGGTCCGCCAACCGAAATTGGACCGCCTGGAAGTCATAGACCTTGCGCCCGAATTGCTTTCGCTGGTTCGTGTAGCGCAGGGCGGTATCCACGGCCCCCTCGGCGATTCCCAAGGACAGTGCGGCGATACCGATCCGGCCCGAGTCGAGGGTCTTCATGAAGTTGATGAACCCTATACCCTCTTCGCCCAACCGGTTTTCATCGGGAACGAAGGCTCCTTCCAGGAGCAATTCCCGGGTGTCCGAGGCGCGCCAGCCCATCTTGTCTTCCTTCTTGCCCGCCCGAACCCCGTTGATGAACGTCAGGTCCTCGCAGTGCCCGAGCCCTCGGGCCCGAGCGGCGTCCACGTCCTCGGTGGGCTTGGTCACCACGAAGCTCGTGATCCCCTTCGAGCCGTCTTCCGGGTGAGTCACCGCCGTGACGGTAAAGATCTCACCGACCCCGGCATGGGTAATGAAGATCTTCGACCCGTCCAGCCTCCACCCCCCATCCTCCCGGACCGCCCTGGTGCGGCTCGCTCCCGAGTCGGATCCAGAGCCCGGCTCGGTGAGCCCGAATCCACCCAGGACCTCCCCCTCGGCCAGCAGCGGAATCCAACGCCGCTTCTGCTCTTCGGTGCCGAAATTCAGGATCGGAGTCGTTCCCAGGGTCGTGTGAGCGGAAACCGTGATGGCGTGACTCGCGTCGTACTTGGCCAGCTCCTGCACCACCAGAAGGTAGCTGAGGGGGTCCAGTCCCATGCCACCATACTCCTCCGGGATCGGCACACCGAGGAGCCCCATCTCGGCCATAGCCTTCACATTCTCCCAAGGGAATTCGGCCCGCTCGTCCAGGTCCCTGGCCACAGGGACGATAGCCTCCTGAGCGAAGTCTCGGACCCGATTCTGCAGCTTCCGGTGGTCGTCGTTGAGATAGCGGTCCATATCGCCTTCAAGATCGAATTGGCAGAAATCTCCGAACGGGTAGAAGCTACCCCAACGGAACCGATTTCAAAAGTGGACGGTTCCTAGTGCCTTCGGCCTTCGGCTCACGACCGGGCACACCTATCGCACCCACCTCGGCAACGCGCGTCGGCCTCTTCCCCGAAGTAGCGGAGGATGTAGGTCCGCCTACAGCTGCGGGTTAAGGCGTATCCCTGCACCGCCTTGACCTTCGCCAGTTCCCGCCTACGGCCGGCCATCACCCTTCCGAAGCGGGGTACGCCCCGAACCACTTCGAACTCCACATGTCCGGACTCGTCGGGGTCCGGAAGGGAACCCTCCATGCGGATCACACCGGCCCGCTCCAGGGCCCTCAGGGCGCCCAGGATCTGCCCGGGAGAGATGGTCCCCTTCCACTGCCGGAAGAGCCCGAGGAGAGACGACCGCAGCATTCCTCCACGGGGGCGCTGGGTCCGGAGACGCGCCCATACGCGAAGGACCGTCGCCAGGGGCGGATGGGCCTCGTCCACGAACCGACGGGGGAGATCAGCGTCGCCGGTCCCGGTGAGCGCCAGACAGCGAGCCGGCTCTCCATCCCGACCGGCCCGCCCCGCCTCCTGATAGTACCCTTCCAGGGTGCCTGGGAGCTCAGCATGAGCCACCACTCGCACGTTCGGCTTGTCCACCCCCATTCCGAAGGCGTTCGTGGCCACGACGACCGGGCGGTCCGCGCCGAGAAACCATTCCTGGACCCGGTCCCGTTCACCCTCGGAGAGCCCGGCATGGTACGCCTCCACACGAACTCCCGTGACCGCCAGCTCGTCCCGAATCGCCTCCACCCCCTTTCGGGAGGATGCGTAGACCAAGACCGCACCCTCCCGCCCCGGCAGGAGGGTACGCAGGACGCTCCTCTTCTTCGCGAGCCCATCCACCCTCCGAACGGCCCAGTGGAGGTTCGGGCGATCGAAGCTCATTCGAACTTGGACCGGGTCCCGGAGCCGGAGGCTTTCACTGATCTCGGCCCGGACCCGGGGGGTGGCGGTGGCCGTCAGGGCCATGAACGGCGCCTCCGTCAAATCGCGGAGACACCCAATCCGGAGATATTCGGGGCGAAAGTCATGGCCCCACTGGGAGATACAGTGAGCTTCGTCCACTACCACCAGAGAGAGGGGCACTCCCGCGAGGAGGGCCCGGAACGACGAGCTCCGAAGTCGCTCCGGAGCCACGAAGACCAGGCGGAAACTTCCTGTACGAAGACCGTCCCGAAGCTCCTTCTTCTCCTCCGCCCCGGACGCGGATGTCCACTGGGCTGCGGGAATCCCCACCTCCCGGGCCCGTTGGACCTGATCCGCCATGAGGGAGATCAGGGGGCTCACCACCAGGGTCGGGTGAGGTAGGATGGCGGCGGGCACTTGGTAGCACAGGCTCTTCCCCCCTCCCGTAGGAAGAATGCCCAGGGCGTCCCTACCCTGAAGAGGGGCATCCACCAACTCGCGTTGGCCGGGCCGGAAGGAGGGAAAACCGAACAAAGTCTCCAGGACCGCTTCCGGCCTGGAGGAGGAGCTCCGGGGCGGCTCGTCAGGGGTACGGGAGCAAGAGGCCATGGTGAACATGGCTCGCGGCAGCCCCGGGTCGCCGCAATGGTCTCCGGGGACCCCGACTCCGGAGGCGACCGCCCCCACGACACCCCTTCGAGCAGTCGGCTTTGCGGCCTCCGGACCGCCCATCCCAACGAAGCCCCGGACCGGTCTACCTTGCCTGTGCGGTTGTCCGGGTTGTGCGGTTGTTTGGCTGGGGGGTGGGGGCGAACGGGCTCGGGGGCGAGGCGCAGATCCCAGGCGGCTTGGGGGGGGGCTCAGGCTGGCGATGGCCGGCTCAGGCGCCTCCTTCTCGCCCCACGGGCCACTCCTCCACCCCTTCGTCGTCCTCCGCCTCGTCCCATCCCGCGGAGTCCTCCTCTCGGGCAGGGAGGAATCGCAGGAAAAATCCGGCAATGAGGATCCCCACCGCCACCCAGATGAGCCAACCCGTCTCCCGGGCCATCCCTACCACCCCAACCAGGGCCCCCACGAAGAAGAACCGGACCTTCCAATCCAGATAGGGGTCGGGCCCCTTCCGGCTCCGGTCCAGAAAGATGGGGCTCATGACACCTCCTCGCGCTGTCGGTGGCAACGGTCCTGAGGCCGGATGCGCGTCATCCAGCCCGACCCCCGGCGGAGTGAGGGCCGCCTCGGCCCGCCGTGCGCCGCCTCAGCCCGCTCGTGAGCGCTCCAGAAACCGCCTTACACCCTCCCTGCACTCCTCGGTCATGCGAGCCAGCGTGTTCACTTCCGCGCCCCGCCCGATGCCCTCCTCGAAGGAGACGTTGTCCAATCCGTAGAGGAGGCGTTTCGTGAGGCTTACCGCCTCGGGAGGCCGCTCGGCCAGCTCACGGGCGTACGTGGTCGCGTCCTCCTGAAAGGAAGCAGCCGGGAAGATCCGTGTAGCGAGCCCGATCCGGACCGCCTCTTCGGCGGACACGCGCTCTCCCCGGGTCACCAGCTCGAAGGCCCGACCCTCCGTCACCTTTCGCCGAAGGATCGTCATGACCATGGCCGGTACGAAGCCCAGGTGTACCTCCGGGAAACCCAGCTGAGCCCCTTCCTCGAGAACCACGCCGTCACACGAGGTGGCCAGGCCGCACCCTCCGGCCAGGGCCCTACCGTGGACCGCGGCCAGAACGGGCTTCCGATGACGACGAATCGCCAGAAACAACTCCCCGAGCCGGGCCGCGTCCCTCAGGCTCGCCTCGGGTCCCTGCTCGCCCAGACGCTCCAGCTCGGCCAGATCGGCTCCGGAGCAGAAGTCGCGTCCGGCACCTCTCACGAGTAGGACACGGACGTCGGCATCCCGTTCCCCTCGGATCAGAGCATCGTGGAGCGCTTCCACGAGCTCGCCGTCCAGCGCATTCCGCTTTTCTGGCCTGTTCAGCGTGAGCGTCGCCACTCCGTCACTCACCTCATACAGAACCTTCCCTGCCTCCGCCCTTCCTTTCGTCATGACGAGGCGCCGGCCGCCGTCCCGTCAGCGGGTGCTCTCCCCCGGCCCTGGACGCGTTCAGCCACCTCATCGTCCACCTCCACCTCCATCCGGAGGAGGGCCGTGCTGAACACCTTTCCCTGGGCGTCCGTCATGAGCGAGACCGTTCCACCCCCGTCCAGGGCGCCGTGCAGAAGAAAATTCAAGGCGTGGAGGTTCGGGAGCTCGAAGCGTTCCACGTCCCCTTTCACCATGCCTCCGAAATGGGCCTTCACCCGTTCCGGAGTGAGGATCTCCCTTAGAAGAGGATAGTCCTGGGGGTCGTAAGCGATGATCCCCACATTCGCCGTGTCGCCCTTGTCACCGGACCGGGCGTGGGCCAGATCCACGAGTTGAACGGTGGCCATGAAGCTCAAACCTCCAGAATGTCGATGGACAGGTGGGGCTCGACGACCTCCCGGCGGATCAGGGCGGGCCAGAAAGCCATGATCTCCTGCACCCGCGGCCGCCCCCCGGCGAATCCCGTCACCGAAGGGGGACCGGTCAGCACCAGTGGCGCCACCTCTCGGGTGAATCGCTCCACCGCGCTCCGGTCCTGACCCCTCACTCCGATCCGGAGCTCCACCTCAGGGAGGTCCGGCGGCGGATCCCCCACCAGGGGCCCGTGGGTGGCGTTCCAGCCAACCAGCTCGGTCCGGATCGTGTCGAACTCCAGCCCCAACCGGTCCAGCCGGGCCCTCAGGATCCGGTCGGCCTCTCGGGCCTTCCGTGCCGCGTCCGGCCAGGAGTAGACGAGGCTCCCCACAGCCTTCCACCCGGCCGAGTAGGCGATGGACACCTTGAGGAAGTCGGTCCGGGCCCCTCCCTTGATCCCTTCCACCCGAACCCGGTCCGGCCCTTCTTCCTCCAGCCGGATGCTCGTGAAGTCCGCCACCACATCGGGGGTGATGTAGTCCGACGGATCTCCCATTTCGTAGAGGATCTGCTCCTTCACCGTACCCTCGGTGACCCGCCCCCCGGTTCCCGAATGCTTCGTCACCACGAACGTTCCGTCCGACCGGGCCTCGATGATGGGAAAGCCCACCTCCTCCATCCGCGGGATCGACCACCAGTCCACCATGGCGTTGCCCCCGCTGGCCTGGGCGCCGCACTCGTTGATGTGCCCCGCGATGACTCCTGCGGCGATCCGATCCACGTCCGAGTCTTCCCAGCCGAACTCGTGGATCATGGGACCATAGGTCAGCGCAGTGTCCGTGGACCTCCCGGTCAGGACCACGTCGGCCCCCCGTCGGAGGGCCTCGACGATCGGGGCCGCTCCGATGTATACGTTGGCGCTCTGCACCCGGTCCCGGACCTGAGAAAGGGGCTCCCCGGTCTCCATGTTCGCCAGGTCGTGCCCCTCCTCCAGCAGGGAGTCCAGACGGTCCATGAGGTCGTCCCCGGTGACGATACCCACCTTGGCGCGTCCCCCCACCCCGGCCTTCCGGCCGGCCTCCACCACAGCCTCCCCACAGCCGGTTGGGTTCACTCCTCCGGCGTTGGTCACCACACGGACCCCCTTCTCCACGCACTGAGGGAAGATCCGTTCCATGAGGGGCACGAAGTCCCGGGCGTATCCCGCCGACGGGTCCCTTCCCCGCTGCTTCTGCATGATGGACATGGTCACCTCGGCCAGGTAGTCCATCATCAGGTAGTCGAGGGGTCCCTCTTCAACCTGCCGAACCGGGGCGTCCAGGTCGTCGCCCCAAAAGCCTTGTCCGCTTCCGATCCGGATCACCCCGTTCCCATCCGCCGTCATACGACCCCCTCGGGAAGGCTGAAGGGCCCCAGATGAGGCCCAGGGTTCTGTAGAGCGGCCCTGAGGAGGAGGGAAAGGGAGGGCCGCACCTCCTCCGGAAGGACCACTTCGTCCACGAAACCGCGAGCGGCGGCGAAACGTGCGTCGAGCTGCCGCTCGTACTCGTCCCGAACGTCGTCCATCCGGGTTCGGAGGTCCTCGTCCGGAACCAGGCCCTCCTCCTTCAGCTTGTCCAGCTGAGCCGAGAAGAGAGCCATGACCGCGCTCTCCCCCTCCATGACCCCCATCCGTCCTGTGGGCAGGGAAAGGATGAAGTCCGGATCGAATCCCTGGCCCGCCATAGCGTAGTAGCCGGCCCCCGACGCGTGGTTCACCGTAAGAACGAGCTTCGGGACGGTGGCCGTGGCCATCGCCTCCACGAACTGGGCACCGGCACGGATGATCCCCGAGTGCTCCGCCTCCGGTCCAACCATGAACCCGGATACGTCCTGAACGAAGAGGAGGGGACGGCGCTGGCGGTTCATCGTTTCGATGAAGTAGGCCACCTTCTCAGCGCTTTCCGTGTAGACGATCCCGCCGAAATTGGGCCGGTCGGCCCCGGGGTTCTTGATGAGGCCCCTTGCGTTGGCGATGACGCCCACCGGGACCCCGTCGATGAACCCGGTACCGCATATCATCTCCTTGGCGTGTCCCGGCTGAAACTCCTCCAGCCCGTCGTCGTCCAGAAGGCACTCCAGGAAGTGGTGCATCTCGTAGGGCTGCCGGTGGTCGTCCGGAAGGATCTGGTAGATCTCCTCGGCGGGCCGGGCCGGTGATGCCCCCGGAGCCGGCACTTCCACCGGAAGCTTCTCCCGGGGCAGCTCGCGGATGAGGCGACGAAGCTTCTCAAGGCACGCGTCGTCGTCGGGCACCTTGTAATGGGCCACCCCACTCACCTCGGTGTGGACCTGCGCTCCACCCAACTCCTCCGAGTCGACGGTCTGCCCGGTGGCACCCTTCACCAGGTTGGGCCCACCCAGCCCCATGAAGCTCGTGCCCTCCACCATCACGATGGTGTCCGAGAGAGCGGGCAGGTACGCCCCTCCCGCGATGCACGGACCCATGACCGCCGCGAGCTGGGGAACCCGCAGGTACCGCCTCATGATCGAGTTGTAGTAGAAAATCCGGGCTGCTCCGTATTGCCCGGGAAAGACTCCTCCTTGATACGGAAGGTTCACACCGGCCGAATCCACCAGATAGACGATGGGGATCCGGCACCGCATGGCGATCTCCTGGGCACGGAGCATCTTGGTGATCGTCTCCGGCCACCAGGAGCCCGCCTTTACCGTGGCGTCGTTGGCCACGACGACCACCTCTCGGCCCTCGGCCCGCCCGACCCCCGTAACGACCCCCGCACCCGGGGCCTCTCCGTCGTACTGGTCGTGGGCCACCAGGAGCCCTACTTCCACGAAGGGCTCATCGGGATCCAGGAGCCGTTCGATACGCTCCCGGGCGGTGAGCTTGCCCTGCTGGTGCTGCTTTTCGATTCTCCGGGGTCCCCCGCCCTGACGCAGTCGCTCGCGAAGCTCCTCAACCTCAGCGGCCAACGTCCGGAGGCGGGGTCCCTCGGCGGTCTCTTTCTCGGCCGTCCCTTCCGCCATCAGACGCCCTCCTTGGCCCGGTGATCCCGGAACCACTTCCGGATGTACTCGATGGCTTCGCCCGTGGTGGCCCCCGGCCCGAAGAGCTGGCCTATGCCCTGCTCCTGAAGGGCCTCCATGTCCTCCTCGGGAATGATGCCCCCACCGGTGAGGAGGATGTGGTCGGAGCCCTCTTCCGCCAACAACTCCTTCACCCGGGGAAAGAGGGTCATGTGGGCCCCGGACAGAACGGACATGGCGACCACGTCCACATCCTCCTGGATCGCCGCGTTCACGATCATCTCCGGGGTCTGGTGGAGCCCCGTGTAGATGACCTCGAAGCCTGCGTCCCGAAAAGCGCTGGCGATGACCTTCGCTCCCCGATCGTGACCGTCCAGGCCCGGCTTCGCCACCAGGACGCGGACCTTGCGCTCGTCCTCGCTCATCTCCCTCGCTCCGTGGCTGGTAGAATCCTCCCTCACCCCACACGCCACCCCCTCGCTCGCCGGAGAGACGGTGGCTCACAGCCCAGTAAACTATGAAGGAGTGGGGGTCCGGTCACCCGGTGACGGAACGACCTCTCGACGGAAGGCCTTCTCCCGGGGAGAGCCGGCGGCTCAGATCACGGATGTCCGGAATGGTGCTCACGTCCGGAGGCGCCCCACCCCACGGGTCCACAAGGAGGGCGTGCATGCCGGCCCTCCACGCACCCAGAACGTCCACGGGAAAGAGGTCTCCTACGTAGACGCACTGGGCCGGCGAAAGCCCCAACCTCCGAACGCCTTCCAGAAAGATCCGGGGGCTCGGCTTCTCGAAGCCTACCACGTGCGAGTCCACCACGAACTCGAGGAAGGGCCGGAGACCAGTCCGCTCCAGCACTCTCTCCACCCGGCCATCGGCGTTCGAAACCACACCCACCCGGAAACCACGACTCCGGAGCTCGGCCAAGGCCTCCGCCGCTCCTTCCGCAGGCTCGGTCCAGAGGTGAAAGCGTCGGTGCTCTTCCCTGACGCGCTCGGCCAAATCGTCCGTGGCCTCCGGAGGCACCCCGGAGTCCCGGAACAGGGTGAGGAAGAAGTCTCGCCAGACGGCTAATTCCGTCCCCGTGGCTCCCGGGCCTACCTTCCGGACCAGGGCCTCCCGTGCGGTCCGCTCGGCCCTTCGGTAGGCCTCATCGTCCCGGGCGACCCCCACCTCCCGGTAGAGGCGAAAGAGCCGCTCCCGATCGGGGAAGACCAAGGTGTTCCCGGCATCCAGCAACACGCCCTTCGGGGGCCACTCGGCCCCGGAGAAGGGCGAAGGGCCAAAAGCAGCCACGTCCCGGGAAACGCTGCGTGGAAGGCCGAACTCAGAAGAAGACGGGTTCCTTGAACGCCCCGAACACCTCCTCCATGGCGTGGCGAATCTCGTAGAGGGTGCAGTAGGCCCGGGCGCAATCCAGGATCCGGGGAACCACGTTCTCGCCGCTGCGGGCGGCCTCGGTGAGGGCGGAAAGGGTTCGCTGCACCTCCGCGTCGTCCCGGCGTTCCCGGAGCCGGGCCATGGAGTCCCTCTGCCGCTTCTCCACCTGCGGATCGATCCGCAGGGTGTCGATCTCGATCTCTTCGGAGCCCTCCCTGAAGCGGTTCACCCCCACCACTACCCGATCCCCGGCCTCCATCTCCTCCTGTTGCTGCATGGCCGAACGGGCGATCTGTGACTGGAACCAGCCCGCCTCGATTCCGGGCACCACTCCGCCGATCTCCTCGATCTCCCGGAAGAGCTCCTCCGCCTCCTCCTCCAGCTCGTCCGTGAGCGATTCCACGTAGTACGAGCCCGCCAGCGGGTCGATGGTGTTCGGGACCCCGGTCTCGTAGGCCAGGACCTGCTGGGTCCGGAGGGCTATTCGCACGGATTTCTCCGTGGGAAGGGCCAGCGTCTCGTCCATGGAGTTGGTGTGGAGAGACTGGGTCCCCCCCAGGGCCGCCGCCAGGGCCTGGTAAGCCACCCGGACGATGTTGGTCTCGGGCTGCTGGGCGGTCAGGGTGACCCCCGCCGTCTGGGCGTGGGTCCTGAGGCGCCATGACTCCGGGTTTTTCGCACCGTACTTCTCTTTCAAGTGCCGGGCCCAGATCCTCCGGGCCGCCCGGAACTT
>SKSR01000073.1 GCA_007122885.1 Gemmatimonadota bacterium | reverse complement strand
CCGGTCACCAGCACTCGAGGGCGGCCTCCCCACATCAAGCCTCCTCCCGGGATGGAAATGGGTATGGAGGTTCCGCCGCCGACGCTGGGCCTCTATGGGCCGGGGACGGTTTCGACCCACCGACGAGGGCAGCCGAGAAGACCGTCGGCAAACCACCCGGGAAGGCTCCGGAACGGAAACCCGCCCCAGAGCCTCCAGGAGAGCCGGCGAGGCTCCCGTCCCCACTCACCTGTTACCCTCGCTCACCTCGTCGTAGGCCGCCTCCAGGGCCCGTCCCAAGCTCAGAAAATCACTGGGCCCCACGTGGTCCGGGAAGCCGGGAAGCTCATCGGCCGCAGCCACTTCCTCCCTGGATCGTCCAGCACTCACCCCGGCCTCGGCTTCCTCGAGAAGGGCGGTGAAGAAGTCCCGCTGGTGGCGGAGGTCGTCCGGGCCTCCGGTGAGCCCGAAGCCGGGCTGACCGTGTCCGAATATGTAGACGGTCTCGGACGAGTGATCGTCCACGACGGCCTCGAGCAGCTCGATCCATCCCTGAACCGAGGCTCCCGCCGCTCGGTCGATGAACGGATAGAGTCGATTGAAGACCAGATCGCCCATGTGGACTACATCGGCCTCCTGGAAATGGATCGTGGCGTCCCCGCTCGTGTGGGCAGGCCCATAGTAGGATGCCCGCACCACCTCGTCCCCCACCTCCAGGGACCAGGAGTCGTCGAAAGTGGTGTCGGGATAGGTCTGGTCCTCCTCCGAGCCATCGGCCCGGGCGGCCTCCCTCTGGAGCTCGGGCACTCTCCTGTGCGCCACGATCATTCCGGACACATCCCGGAAGACCCCGTTCCCGGCGGTGTGGTCACCGTGGTGGTGGCTGTTGATGAGCGCGTCGATGGGAAGCCCCCCCCGCTCCTCCAAACCGGTGACACAGTCCGCCGCGCTGTCCGGGAACTGGCTGTCCACGACCACGGCGCCGCCGTCGTTCACCAGCCAGCCGATCGTTCCCCCTTCCCCCTCGAAGGTCCCGACCCCGCGGCGAATCTCCTGGAAGCCCTGGAGCCGCTGGGCCCGGATCCGAGGGTTGGGCAAAAGGATTCCCGCCGCCAGGCCCGCCGCGGAAGCCTTCAAGAACCGCCTTCGCGTCCAGATCATCACCCCTCCTCTCGCGCAAAATGCTTCCCGAATCGAGTCGTCCGCAGCGGGTGCCGCAACGCCCTCGAATGCTCTCCCCGGACTTCGCTCAGGGAAGGTCGAAACCCCTCCCTAGCAATTCCGTCCTGTGCTCATCGATGAACGAGCGGATCTCGGTCATGGGAACGGCCAGCATGATCCCGTACCGTATCCGCTGCACCTCCTGCAGGTAGATGGGCCCTTCGTAGGGCTCGTCCGGGTCCTGCTCTTCCACGGCACCTTCCGGGGGCACGAATAGGTGCTCGCCCCCGGCGGAAGCGGCGCGCGCCATCCCCACCCACTCCAGACGCCCGTCTTCGCCCCGAATGGCCAGGACCGGGCCGCCGCTCATCCCCTGGTTCCACAGTCCGTCCACCACGAAGGAGTCCGACCCCTCCCCCTCTGGAAGACTCACGATCCCCCGGGTCACCATGGGATACGATGCCGGATGGCCCAGAACGTATACGAACGACCCCCAGGCGAGGCGAGTCGGCTCACCATCCAGGCCCATCCGTTCCAGCTCTTCTATCTCCACGTCGTCATCGTCGTCCTCGGGCACCTGGGCCCCGATCAGAGCCAGATCGTTCACCCGGTCCTGGGCCAGGATCTCGAAGGTACCCACGTCCGGAAGCCCGACGATCCAGTTGGATTGGCTGGTCTTCACCGAGAGACTCCGAACGCGGCGGTCGTCGGGATCCACGATCACCTCGCCCTCTGCGGGCTGGTAGTACTCGGCCACGGTGTCCGGAAAGTGGACGGCGTGGTGCGCCGTCATGAGGGCCACGTTCCGCTCGGTGGCCGAGACCACCACGGCCGTGGCGCCCCGATTCCGGGAGATGGAGAGCGTGTCCACCGGCTCCACCGTAGCCTGGCCCGTGGAGAACTCAGCCATGGTGGGCGCCCCTTCCTCGGCGAAAATGTAGACGTCGTAGGAGGCGGATACCGTGATCCGCTTCACCGCCTCGAAGGCCCGGGCCAGCTCCTCGGACATGTCGTGGACCGGATAGGCGGTTTGATAATACGCCTGCGGGCCGAAGTCGGGGCTCCGGTCGAAAATCCACGAGCATCCCGAAGCGGCCCCCATGGCGAGGAGCAGGACCGGGAGGAAGCCCCTGCACAGGGCTCTACCACGGCCGGAGGGCCGGGCGACGCCGTTCTCCACCCTACCTTGACTCCAGAGCGCTCCGTGCCCGTTCCAACGCCGGATGCTCCACGTCGGCATTCGCCATCACGTCGACCAGTTCCCCGTGGTAGCGGATGGCCGCTTCCCGGTCTCCGGCGGCTTCCGCCGCCCGGGCCGCGCCGGCCAGGGTCCGAGACCGATTGGGCTCGCGTTGCAGCGTGGCCTGGAAGGCCTCCAGGGCTTCACCGGGACGCTCCGCCTCCAAGAGGAGCTCCGCATGGAGCTCCCGAGCGGGGATGAGCGGGCCCGGCGTCACCGGATGCTTCTCCACCCGTTCTTCCAGGGTGGCGCCCTCGTCAGCCAGGGCGACGGCCTCCTCCACCGCTCCTTCATGGAACGAGATCCAAGCGGAGACCGCGAGCCGCTGCGCTTCCGTCCGGTCGGCCCAGTCCTCCTCTCCGGCCTCGCGAAGCGCGTCCCTGATCCGTGCCAGCGCTTCCGTTTCCTCGCCGGCCATGTCCACGTCCCCGCTCCGGACCGCCCCCAGGCCCCGGGCGAAACGGCTCACCGCCTCGGCGGGGGTGTTCTCGGCCCCCTCCACCGGCAGGGCCGCCGCTTGCTCCCAGCGGTCCCGTTCCAGTACGAGGCGGGCCGGCATGGCCACGGCGTTGTACGCCACCGACCCTTCGATGGGAGCGATCCGGTCGTGGACCTCCCGAGCCCGCTCCACCAACTCCTCCGCGGCCCCATCCCGGCCCTGCTGGAGGAAGGCGTACACCTTGTAATCCCAAGCGTGGAGCCGGTGAGGAGCGTCCGGATCGTCCACCTCCGCCGAGCGTCGATTCATCTCGATGGACTCGTCCCAATAGCCCATCCGCGTATAGATGTGGGACGGCATGTGGAGGGCATGGGGAGCGTCCGGCGCAATCTCGGCGTAGGCGTGGGCCGCCTCCAGTCCCCTCTCGGCGAGCTGCGGAGCGTCGTACGCGTGGATGATGTAGTGAGCCAGCCCCGGGTGCCGGGGATTCTCCTCGAAGAGGGGCTCCATGACCTCCACGGCCCTGAGCTGCCGCTCGAAGGTCTGGTCGGCCGGGGAGGCGTTGGCCGTCACTTCCCGGGCAAAGAAGATCGCCGCCTCCTGGTCCTCGGGGTGATCACTTCGGAGCCGATCCATGGCTTCCTCGTAACGGAGCATCCGGCTCCGGTAATCCACGTTTTCATGGTCCTCGAAAAGAGCCAGGACCGCCTCCACGTACCCGGCCTCCCGCTCCGTGGGCGGGCCGAGCTCCTGGGCCTTCCGCGCCGCGACCAAACCTGCCTCGTCCCCCCCGGGAGGCGGAGGCCCGGCGAAGGGGTTCGCCCGGTAGGTCATGGCCAGGCCCCAATGGGCCATGGCACAGTCCGGATCCTCCTCGGCCACGGCCTGGAAGGCCTCCCGGGCCCGTGTGAAGTAGAAGGAGTGGAGGAGGGCGACCGCCTCCTCGAAGGCGTCGGCCACCTCGTCGCGGCAAGAAACGGGGAAATCCACCTCCCCGAACTCGGCCACGCCGTTCGCCGCCCCGTGGTCGTGCTCATGAGCTTGGCCGGCTTCTTCCGCCGGGCCTACCTCCTGGCCATCGTCCGTCTCGAGCCCGCAAGCCGCCAGGAAAAGGACGAGAAGCCCCGTCCCGAGACCCCGCCCGAAGCCGGCCGCCAGGGACGAGCTTGGAAGAAGCGGAGGTGGACGTTGCTCGGAACGATCCTCAAAGGGAACGGAACGCATGGCGCACCTCCGTTCGGGTGATGGGTGAACGAGCCGGTGGAACTCTCAGGATGCCTGATGTCTTTGTGATCATACAGCCGGAGGTGCCGTCGGAGAAAGAGTGCGGGGGGGAGCGGATCGACCTGCCCCGAGGCCTTCTCGGTCCTCGGTGGAGCGATGGCACGGGACATTCGGCCGGGAGGGCCTTATCTTTGTGGCGAGGGGTCCTTCGGTACCTGGGGGTGCCGAAGGTCCCCGGAGCAGGATGAGGAGGCCTTTTCCCTTTCCAGGAGGTGCCCGATTTCCAACCCCCGCGTGAATGAGCAGATCCGCATCAGCCCCGTCCGTCTCATAGACCAGGATGGAGAGCAGGTGGGGATCGTCTCCCTGGACACCGCCCGTCAGAAGGCGGAAGAAGCAGAGCTCGACCTGGTGGAGGTCGCCGACCAGGCCCGTCCCCCCGTGGTGAAGATCATGGATTGGGGGCGCCACCAGTACGAGCAGCAGAAAAAGGCCCGGGAGGCCAGGAAGAACCAGAAGACCCAAGAAGTCAAGGAAGTCCAGCTCCGTCCCCGGACCGACGACCACGACTTCGAAACGAAGCTCAAACGAGCCCGGAAGTTCCTGCAGGAAGGAAATCAGGTCCGGGTCGTCCTTCGCTTCCGGGGCCGTGAACTCCGGCGTCCGGAGGTGGGTGTGGAGACCTTGGAGCGGATGCTGGAAGCGACCCAGGACCTGGCGAAGGTGGACAACTTCTCCAAAAGGATCGAAGGCCGGCGGCTTACGGCCGTCCTGGAACCCCGGACCGAGTGACTCCAGCGGGGGCCGGTAGGGGGAGCGCTCCTCTACCGGCCCCGGTGCCGGTAGCGAGCTTACATCCCTCCGGCTTCTTCCCCCTCCTCGAATCCCCAGGGGGGGGTGGCGTGACATCCACCGGATCCGAGAGGTCGAACTCCAGACGGATGGAGTGGCCCTCCCGGGGCCAGTGCACGCCGTAGTGGAGGGTTTCCGCGTCCACCAGGTCCAGGAACCAGAAGTTGTCGTCCCGCTCGGGCAGGATCCGGGCCGTATGGTCGTCGGCCGGAAAGATCTGCCGTCGAGAAAGACCCGGTCGGGGGGCGTCACCTCCGTACTGGGAGATTTCCTCCTCGGACCCATCCGGGTTCCGGTGGTCATGCTTCAAACGGAGGGTGTTTCCTTCCCGGGTGAGGATCCAGTTGCGGGAGCGGTCGTCGTTCACGTGAAGGGCCACGTGGATCCGCTCCGGGCCGCAGTCGAAGAAATGCGCCACCTGGTCGGCACCCTCCAACATCTCCGCGTAGTATTGGGTGGCATCCGAGACCCGGCCCCGGTAGGCGTTTCCACAATGCCCCTCCAGCGACGCCCAGAACTCCTCCTGTTCGGGAGCGAGGCTTTCGGTCTCCTCCGGAGGGGCAGCCTCCCCCGAGGGAGCTCGGTCCCCTTCGTCCACCTCAGGAACGTCGGCCCCGCAACCCGCACCGACGACGAGGAGCGTCGCCAAACCGAGACCCCAGCAGACTCGCCGACTTGGTCTGTGTCCCATCCCTTCCACCAAACTCATTTTGATCATTTGTCCATGATAGGACACCCGAGCGGGAGGCGCACGAAGGACCGAGTGGGTCCCGTCGGGTCCGCGACTCCGTGAGCGAGGCCTGCAAGGAGCCTTCCACGGCCTCGCCACGAGACTTAGCTTGACGGTCATGGATGCTCCACCGCACACCCTGCCTCCCTTCGGTGAGGGTGAACGGCATGGTGGGCGAACCGAGGCCCGGCGGCTCGACCCGCGGGTCCGGACCGTCTGGTGGATTTCCGGTCTCCTCTGGGCGCTGGCGGCCAGCGCGGCGGCCGTCCTCGCGGACCACCCGGCGGTGGCGGAGCGCCTCTTCTTCACCCTCTCACCCGGATGGCTCCCGGCCACCGTCGGCGTCCTCTCCTTCACCATGGCCCTGGTGCTCCCCCCCATCAGGTACCGGCGATGGCGCTACATGCTCCGGGAACGGGATCTCTGGATCCGCCGCGGAATCGTGTGGGTCACGGTGAGCGTGATTCCGTACGTGCGCCTCCAGTTCGTGGACACGGAGCAAGGCCCCCTGGAGCGTGTTCTCGGTCTGGCGTCCCTCGTGGTCCACACCGCGGCCCCGGGGACTTCGGGAATGATCCCGGGACTGGACCTGGCCACGGCGGAGGAGCTCCGCGAGCGCTTGGCGGCCTTGGAGGACGACGACCGTGCGGACGCCGTCTGACTCCCCAGAACCGGAATCGCCGGATCCCGGGGTGGGGAACCAGGGGGCATGGGAGAGGGACTCCCCCTCCAGCCACGAGGAGGAAAGGGGAGAACCGGCGGAGCCGACCCGGGGCCCGACGGCGAACGGCGAGCACGAGAATCCCCCGAAGCCGCCCTCCAGTCTCACGGACAGCCAGCGCCTGCACCCGGCCGCCGTGGCCCTCTGGACCCTGGAGATCGGACTTCCATTGGCGGTGGGCATCGTCGTTCTCGGGGCCCAGCCCTCTCTAGTCCTCGGCTTCTTCGTATTCATCGTAGGACTGAACTGGGTTCGATACCTCCGCTTCCGGTGGTCCCTGGACCGAGACGCCTTCGTGGTCACCCGTGGAATCCTGAGGCGGCGTCGGCGCGTGATCCGTCGGGATCGCATTCAGGCGGTGGATCTCGAGCGGGGTGTCCGACACCGGCTTCTCGGAGTGGTCGAGGTCCGAGTGGAGGCCGTCGGGGGCTCGGCCACCGAAGGCCGGCTCCCGGCGCTGGCTCCGGCTTTGGCTGAGGAGCTCAGGAGGACGCTCCTCAGCCCAGGGGAAGAGGAAGCGGAAGGAGACGGCACCGTACCCACGGACACGGACGGACACCTCCTGGCCCACGTGACCCCTGCGGGCTTGATTCTGGCCGGACTCACCGGTGGCCGGGTCGGAGTGGCCGCCGCCCTGGTGGGGTTCCTGCTGCAATTCATTCCGGAAGAGCGGGTCGCCGGGGTCGTGGAGCCCTGGCTCGCCCAGGTATCGGATCCCGGTCCGGTCCACGTGGCGGCTCTCGTCCTGGCGGTGGTGGGAATCGCGCTCCTGGCCGGCTTCGCCGTCTCCGTCGCGGCCACAGTGGCCGTCCATTGGGACTTCACTCTCTCCCGCCGAGGCTCCAACCTCTGGGTCCGCCGGGGACTGCTCACCGAGCACCGGGACAGTGTGCCACTACGGAGGATCCAGGCGGTCCGCGTGGAGGAGAACGTGATCCGCAGGCTCCTGGGTCTCGCATCGGTCCGGGCCCTGGTGGCCGGACGGGCCGGGGGCCGGGAGGACGGTGGGGCGGACCTCCTCCTCCCCGTGGGAAGCCGTGAGGAGGCGTTTCGGATCGCCCGGACAGTAGCGGGATACGCCGGGGACGACGGCGCCACGAATCTCAGCCCCATGCCTCCAGCGGCTCGGTGGAGGCGCCTGATTCGAGCCGGGGCGGCGGCTCTCGTGGCCGGATCGGGAACCACCGTGGCCGCTCATCTCTTTCTGGAGGGGGGATGGGGAACTGCGGCCCTGACCGGGACCTCCGCCGCGATGCTGGCCGGGGGAGTGGGCACGCTTCTGGCGATCCACGGCTACAGATCCCTGGGGTGGCGGGACCTGGACGATCACCTGATAGTGCGTGAGGGAGTGGTGAACCGAAGGACCTCCGTCGTGCCCACGCACCGCCTGCAGGTAGTGGAAGCCCGGGCCAGCCCGTTCCAACGACGCCGGGGCCTGACCACCCTCCATTTGCGGACGGCACGTCCTGCCGGAAGAGGCTTCACCCCCCGGGGACTCGACCTCTCCAGGGAGGCGGCTTGGATGCTCGCCGACCAGGTCTCCCAACGATTGGAACGGAGGGCGGGCCGGAGCTGAGGGCGGCGGGAAGCTCTCGCCCCTCCGCCTCTCCCCCAAGTAACTATGGAGTGCCGGCAGGGCCCGGATGGGTCGTGGAGATCGCCGCCGAGGGGAACGAAACCCCCGGGGCCTCGCGTCGCGGCCGCCGGCCATCCGGAAGAAGACGAGGAACGGCGGTCGTCCTCCCCATGCTCGTCCACCGAACGAGGAACAAAATGCTCCGGACACGAACCACCGGCGCTCCTTCCAGCAAAAGCTCTATCAGGACCCTTCTGGAAGAGGTGGGCATTCAGGTGAACGGTCCCCAGCCGTGGGACATCCAGGTCCACGACGATCGGTTCTACCGCCGGGTTCTCAGGGACGGGTCACTGGGTCTCGGAGAGTCCTACGTGGAGGGCTGGTGGGACGCCGAAGCCCCGGACCAGCTCCTCCACCGGATCCTGGCCGGAGACCTGCAGGGGCGAGCCCTCCGGACTCCCCGAGCCTTGGCCCTGGCGGTGAGCGCCCGAGTGCTGAACCTCCAGGGCCGGAGGCGTGCCGGACGGCACGCCCGCTCCCACTATGAGCGAGGGAGCGACCTGTTCCGAGCCATGTTGGACCGGAGGCTGGTCTACTCATGCGGGTATTGGAAGGATGCTCGGTCATTGGACGAGGCACAGGTGGCGAAGCTCGAGCTCATCTGCCGCAAGCTCAACCTGGAGGAAGGGCGAACGCTCCTGGATATCGGCTGCGGGTGGGGCTCCCTCGTTGGCTACGCGGCCGAGCGTTACGGAGTCCGGGCCACCGGCATCACCGTCTCACCGGAGCAGGCGGAGGTGGCCCGGAGGGAATGCAAGCACCTGCCGGTGGAAATCCGGGTCCAGGATTATCGGGAATTGTCGGGCACCTACGATGCCGTGGTCTCCGTGGGCATGTTCGAGCACGTAGGACCCAAGAACCACCGGACCTATATGGAGGTGACGCGGCGCTGTCTCGCTCCTGACGGCATCTCCCTCATTCACACCATCGGCGGAAACGAACCCACCGATCACATCGACCCCTGGATTCACACCCACATCTTCCCCGGCGCCGCCCTCCCCACCCTCTCCCAGATCACGAAAGCCGCCGAGGGCCTTTTCGTGGTGGAGGACGTGCACAATTTCGGTCCGGATTACGACCGGACCCTCCTTGCCTGGCAGCAGAACTTCGAGGAGGCGTGGCCGGAGCTCCGGGAACGGTACGACGAGCGATTCCGCCGGACGTGGAGGTACTACCTGCTGAGCTCCGCCGCAGCTTTCCGGGCCCGCTTCATCCAACTCTACCAGGTCATCCTCACTCCCGTGGGACGTCCCCGCCACGACCTCCGACACCTGGAGCCGGAGGTGGCTCCGTAAGCTCAACGGCCGTGGCAAGATCCTTGCTCAGGTATCCGGCGGACCCCTGGGGAGTCCATGGAAATCCACCCGGGCAGGGAGGCTTGAGTGCGGAAAAGAAGTGGAGTACGACCCTACACGTTGGCAGGAATGGTAGCATGCGCTCTGGGCATGGGCGCCGGGGTAGCGCAGGGACAAGTGGCATGGGAGTCGCCCATGCTCATGGCACCGGAGCAGCCGGCCGGCTTCGGAGTCTATTTGGTGGACCCTGATCCGAGTAATGGCGTCGGAGCCCTGGCCACCTGGCGGAGCTCGGGCACGCCCGGCTCACTGGGATTCCGGGTGGGTCTGGCGGAAGGCTATCGAGGTGAAGTGGCCGGATACGGCGGAGTGGACGTATCCAGCATCCTCCACAGTGGGGGGCCGACCTTCCCCCTGGACATCGTCGTGGCGGCGGGAGTTGGAGCAGGAGTGGGGGAGTACCTCCTGGTGACTGTGCCGCTCGGGCTCACCTTCGGACGGGCGCTGGATCTGGACAATGCCCGGTTCATCCCTTACACGACCCCTCGACTAGTACTGGATGCACACTTCGGGAGCGACCGCCCCCGCAGGGGAGTGGATCTAGGCTTCGCTGTGGACTTGGGGGTGGATGTGGCCTTCGATCCGGCCTGGACCATCCGCTTCGGAGCCACCCTGGGTCGTCGGAGCGCCCTCGCCATCGGGCTCGCTTTCCCCATGT
>SKSR01000029.1 GCA_007122885.1 Gemmatimonadota bacterium | reverse complement strand
GAGATCACCATCGGCGGCGAGCACGGAGCGCAGGAGCTCACGGACTTCACCCTCGTCACTGCCGAGTATCGGGTGGGAGGGATGAAGGGGATCATCGGGGTGATCGGTCCGACCCGGATGCCCTACGAAAAGGTCATCTCCATCGTAGATCACACCTCCTCCCTGGTGAACAAGATCCTCGAGTAGAGGTTGGAGCAAGAGGGCCGGTCCGGAGTACCCACGCCCCACACATTCTTCGAGCGGTCCACCGAAGAGGATAATGGCTGACTACTACGAGATCCTGGGCGTTTCCCGGGACGCGGATACGGATCAAATCAAAAAGGCCTACCGAAAGCTGGCCATGAAGTACCACCCCGACCAGAACGACGGGTCGGAGGAGGCCGAAGCCCGCTTCAAGGAGCTTTCCGAGGCGTATGAGGTCCTGAAGGACCCGGAGAAGCGGGCCCTGTACGATCGCTACGGGAAGGCCGGGGTGGGCCAGGGAGCGGCAGGCCAGGGCTTTCAAGGCTTCGACCTCCACGACGCCATCGAGATCTTCATGCGGGACTTCGGCGGGGCCGCCAGTTTCGAGGAGGTCTTCGGGGGTCGGCGTCGGGGAGGCCGGCGATCCCGGAGCCGCGTGCAGAAGGGGGAAAGCGTTCGCGTCAGGCTTTCCCTGACCCTGGCCGAGGTGGCCGCGGGAGTGCGGAAGACGGTGGAGGTGGCCCTCCTCGATCCATGCGACGCCTGCTCCGGCTCGGGAACCCGGGAGGGAACGGAGCCCGTGCCCTGCTCGGGGTGCGGTGGCACCGGCGAGGAGCGGGTGGCCCAGCGGTCGGTCTTCGGTCAGTTCGTGAGCGTCACGGTGTGCCGCTCCTGCGGGGGGGAAGGTCGGGTCGTCCAGGACCCTTGTCGGAGCTGTCAGGGAGAGGGACGGGTCCGGGAGCGTCGACAAGTGGAGGTGGAGGTCCCTCCGGGGGTGAGCTCCGACAACTTCATCACCCTCCGGGGCCAGGGCCACGCCGGACCCCGGGGCGGGCCCCGGGGCGACGTGATCGTGCTGCTTTCCGTGGAGGAGGACCCTCGGTTCTACCGGGAGGGTTCGGACCTCCTCTACGAGCTGCCCATAACCTTCTCGCAGGCGGTGCTGGGTGACGAGGTGGATGTGCCCACGGTCCACGACCCGGTTCGCCTCAAGATCCCGCCGGGGACCCAGAGCGGTCAGGTGTTCCGGATCCGGGACATGGGGCTTCCCGAGGTGGAGGGGCGCGGTCGTGGGGATCAGCTCGTTCGCGTCCAGGTGTGGATCCCCGAGAACCTGAGTCCCCGTCAGAGAGAGTTGGTGGAAGAGCTGAGAGAAGTGGAGGACGACGCCCCCGACAAGGTGGAGCGAAAGGATGGGAAGAGGGGCTTCTGGTCCAAGGTGAAGGAGGCCTTCACGTCGGGATGAGCACCCCGAAGCGGTGGTTCGTCCTCTCGGTTCGTACTCGGGAAGAAGGGAGCCCGGCCCACGAGCTCCTCCCCGAGGCGGTGGGCCGGGCCGGTGGAAACGGCGCCGTGGAGGACGGGGAGGGCGGGCTCCTCACCTACTTTCCGGATCCGGAGGATCCGGAGCTCCTTCTGGAGGAGGTGAGGAGGGAATTGGAGGCCTATACCGGGACCTCGGCTCTGGACCTGTCGTGGCGATGGCAGGAGCACGAGGCGTGGGCGGATGCCTGGAGGGAGGGCTTCAAGCCCCGACGGGTGACCGATCGCCTGGTGGTGGCACCGTCTTGGACGGAGCCCGAGGTTCGAGCCGGGGACCTGGTTCTGACACTGGACCCGGGCATGGCCTTCGGCACCGCCGAGCATCCCACCACCCGAGGCTGTCTCCGCCTGCTGGATCGGACCGTGGAGGAAGGAAGCCGTTGGGCGGACCTGGGGGCGGGATCGGGCATTCTGGCCATCGCTGCGGTGCGGTTGGGAGCCCGGGCGGTCACGGCCGTGGAATCGGACCTGCTGGCCTGCACCACGGCCCACGAGAACCTGCAGCGCAATGCCGTGGAGGAGGCGGTCGAGATCCTGGGGGAGGAGGTCACTCCCGGGCTCCTGGATCGGCTGGGCCCCTTCGACGGAATCGTGGCCAACATCGAATGGGGGATACTCATGCCCCTCGTGCCCGCACTGCGCGGGGCCCTCGTTCCGGAAGGACGGCTGATCCTGAGCGGGATACTGGACCACGAAGCGCCGTCGGTCCAGGAGGATGCCGGGGCTGCGGACCTGGAACTGATCGACGAGGACCGGGAGGAAACGTGGTGGTCCGGACTCTTCATCGCGAAGGGTTGAGGGGCAGGGCTTCAGCCTCCCGGGCCATCCGGGACCAACGGGAGTAGGCCACGGCGGACCCGGAGTCCACGTGGAGGGACAGATGCCGGATGCACTCCGCCAGGATTCGGAGCGCGGCTCGCCGCCCACTCCTGCCCGATCCCCCTTCGGCTCCGGCGCGTCGGTCCACGACCCAAGGTTCGGTGACCGGCCGGGACTCCGGTCCCCTGCGCCGCCATCTCCGGGGAACGTGGGGTACCCGGGCGGCGGGCGCCACGTCCACCACCTGGAACTCTTCGGGCCGCTCACGCAGGACGCGGAGGAGGATTCCGTCTTCCGGAAGGGGGGGCTCTCCGGCCTGCCGGCTTGCTTCCCGGAGCGAGCTCAGGGTGGCGGCCGGGGAGGGATTCCGGAGGAGGGCGTGGCGGACGGTGTCGAGGGTCGAGTCGTGCAGGTGAGCCATGGCGGCACCTCGGGGTTCGGGGAAATGTGGAGCACGGGGCCCTGCAGCCGCGCCCCACCATGGAGCCCGGGGCGACGCCCATCCATAGCCCGATGGGACGGACGAAAACCCGCCGCTTCGGGCGGACACGAGAGGCCAGGAGGTGAGCCGTGAGCGGATCGAACCAGGAGTGCGTCTTTTGCAGGATCGCGTCGGGGCAGGTGAAGGCGGACCGAGTCCTGGAGACCGAGGACGTGGTGGCCTTTCGGGACCTGAATCCCCAGGCGCCCACCCACATCCTCGTGATTCCCCGGGTGCACGTGGCTTCCCTGAACGAACTGGAGGACCCGGACCTGGCAGGGCGGGTTCTCATGGCCGCTCGGCAGGTGGCCGGGGAGGAAGGGCTGGCCGAGGCCGGGTACAGGGTGGTGGTCAACCAGGGTAGCGACGGAGGCCAGACCGTCTTCCATCTGCATGTCCACGTGCTGGGGGGACGCCGGATGACCTGGCCTCCCGGGTGATCCGGCGGCCCGCCCGGGCCCACGACCGGACAGGGGAGCTCCCTTCTTCCGTTGATCCACTGCGAAGGGCCGGCTAGCTTTTCTCTGGGATTCCGTCACAGGAGGCTGAGGAGATCGTGGCCACCACGTTGAAGGCAGAGCTCCGCAAGGAGCTCGACCAGGCCCGCAAAGGACGGGACAAGATCCGCACCGTCGTTCTCTCCAGCGCCCTCTCCGATCTCCGGAACTGGGAGATCGAGGAAGGCCGGGAGGCCGGAGACGAGAGCGTCCGCCAGGTTCTCGCCCGGGCCGTGAAGCAACGGAAGGAGTCGGCCGAACAGATGCGTTCCGGCGGCCGGCCGGAGTTGGCCGAGCGGGAGGACCGGGAGGCGGAGATCCTCCAGTCCTTCCTCCCGCCCCCCTTGACCGAAGCCGACGTTCGGGCTCTGGTCCAGGAAGCGGTGTCCGAGGGCCTCGAGCAGCCCGGACCGATCATGGGGCGGATCATGCCCCAGCTTCGGGGGCGCTTCGACGGCAAGGAGGCCAACCGGATCGTCATGGAGGAACTATCCTCGTGAAGGGTTGGATCATCCTTCCCGGAAGCTGGGACGGGGCGGGCGTCGACCGGAAGGTCGGCGCCCGTTCTCCGTTGGAGCGGAGGCATCGTCTTGCTCCGGTGCCCGGGGTCCGGAAAAGGGGCTGGGGAGAGGAGAGGTGAGGGAGGAAGGGCCCCATGCCCGCAGCCCCTCGGGGGAAGGTGGTGAGTGGAGCACCTCCCGGCGGCCGTCCGGCGTAGGGAGTCGGGAGGAGGCCCTTCGGGTTCTGGAGCTTCCCGAGACCCTGGACCGAGTGGCGGCTCGAGCATCCACCCCCATGGGAAAGGAGCGGATCCGGGCCCTCCGCCCCCTCCCCGACCGAACGGAGGCGACCCGGGAGCTGGCCCGGGTGGAGCAGACGGTGGCCTTCCTGGAGGCCCGCCCCGATTGGGCGCCGCCCGCCATCCCCGACGCCCGGCGGGCTCTCCGGGTTCTGGACGTGGAGGGAAGCCCGTTGGACGGGGAGGACCTCCGGCTCCTGGCCGGTCTGCTGGAGGCCTCCCGCCTCCTCCGCCGGGCCCTGGCCGTGAAGGCGGACGAGGAGGAGCGACCCCTCCTCGGGGTCCTAAGGAGCCGCCTCCTGGAGTGGCCCGAGGAGGAGGAGAGAATCGACGGGGTCGTGGATGAGCGGGGGGAGGTCCGGGACGGAGCCAGTCCGACCCTCCGGACGCTCCGGAACAACCTTCGCCGGGCCCGGTCGCGGATCGTCCGGAAGCTGGAGGCGTTCATCCGGGACCTGCCTGATTCCTGGGTGGTTCCCGATGCCTCCGTCTCCGTCCGGGACGGCCGGTACGTGGTTCCCGTGCGGAGGGAGGCCAAGGGAGAGGTGGGCGGAGTGATCCACGGAGAGTCCGGAAGCGGCGCCACCCTCTTCGTGGAACCTCCCGTGGCCATCCAGCTCATGAACGAGCTTCGGGACCTGGAGGAGGACGAGGCCCGGGAGGTGCGTCGGATACTGATGGATGCCACCGATCGTCTGCGTAGCCGCCGGGACGATGTACAAGGCAGCTTCGACGCCCTCCTGGATTTCGATGGCCTTTGGGCCCGGGCGCGAACCGCACGGGCCTGGAAGGGCCGAGCCCCCGAGCTCCTTCCCCCCGATGCCCGAGGGCTGGTTCTGGCGGACGCCCGGCACCCTCTACTCCTGGAGCAGATGGCCGAGGGAGAAGTGGTCCCGTACCATCTGGAGCTCCTGGAGGACGAGTACGTCATGGTGGTCTCGGGGCCGAACACCGGCGGGAAGACCGTATTCCTGAAGGGAGTGGGCCTCCTGGCGGTTCTCGCCCAGTGCGGAGTGGTGCCGCCGGTCGGGGCCGGAACCCGCCTGCCCTTCTTCAGGACCGTCTTCACCGACATCGGGGACCAACAATCCATCTCCGAAAGCCTCTCCACCTTTTCGGCCCACCTCCGGAACCAGCGGGCCATCGTGGAGGAGGCGGGGCCCGAGGACCTGGTCCTGATGGACGAGATGGGAACGGGGACGGATCCCGCCGAGGGAGCCGCTTTGGCCAGGGCGGTGCTCGTGGAGCTGGCGGAGCGTCGGGCCCGGGCCTTCGTCACCTCCCATCTGGGTGCCCTGAAGCGACTGGATGGGGAGGGGACGGGAATCGTGAACGGTTCCCTCCAGTTCGATCCGGACCGGATCGCCCCTACCTACGTCCTGCGGAAGGGACGGCCGGGCAGGAGCTACGGGTTGGCCATCGCTCGCCGGTTGGGCTTCCCGGCCCGGATCCTGGACCGGGCGGAGGGCTTCCTGGGTGAAGACGAGGTGAGCGTGGAGGAGCTGCTGGAAACGCTGGAGCGGAAGGAGAAGGAGGCCCGGGAGCTGCTTTCGGGGCTGAGCCGCAAGGAGGAGGAGGTGGAGCGCCTCAGGGGTGAGTTGGCCTCCCGGGAGGACGAGCTGTCCGAGCGGGAGCGAACGGCCGAGCGACGGGCCCGGGAGGAGGCCCGGCGGCTCCTCATGGAAGCCCGAGAGGAAGTGGAGGAGGCGATCCAGGAGGTTCGGCAGGGTGGGGAGGGGGCCTTGGACGAGCGGGCGCGGAGAGCCCGACGGAAGGTGGAGGAGGCGGCCCGGACGCAGGAGGAACGGAAGCCTGGCCCGTCGCCGGGTCGGCGGGCTCCGTCGCCTGGCCTTTCCACCGGCGACCGGGTGAAGGTCTTGGGGAGCGGGGCCCGGGGCGTGGTGTCGGAGGTCCGGGACGACCGGGTGGTGGTGGAGGCGTCCGGGCTTCGTCTGCAGGTTTCGGCGTCGGAGGTGGAGGTCCTGGACGGGGCGGAAGGACCGGATGAGCCCAGGGGCAAGAGGAAGGGCGCCGGGACGGGAGGCTGGACGGGCCCCTCTGCGGACGCCGCCACGGAGGTGGATCTCAGGGGGCTGCGGGTGCAGGAGGTGGACGGGGCCGTCCACCGGGCCCTCGACGGAGCGGTTCTGGCCGACCTGCCGGAGCTTCGGGTCATCCACGGGAAGGGAACGGGGGCCCTTCGGGCTCGGGTCCGGGAGCTCCTGGCGGAGGATTCCCGGGTGGCCGAGTTCCGGCCCGGGGGGCCCGGGGAGGGTGGCGAAGGCGTGACCGTGGTGAGCTTTCGATGATCCCCGACTCGGTGGTGGAAGAGGTCCGGGCCCGGGCCGACCTGGTATCCCTCATCGGGGAGGAGGTGGCCCTGAAGCGCTCGGGAAAGGAGTTCAAAGGGCAGTGTCCGTTCCACGACGATCGGACGCCCAGCTTCTATGTGGTTCCCGGGAAGGGCTTCTACAAGTGCTTCGGGTGCGGTGAGTCCGGGGACGCCTTCTCCTACCTCATGAAGCGTCGGGGGCTGGACTTCGTGGAGGCGGTGAAGGAGGTGGGCCGCCGTTCCGGGGTGGAGGTCCGGGAGTCCGGAGACGGGCCCCGGGAGGACCCGCACCGGCACCTGCGGGAGGCCAACGCCTTCGCCCGGGACTTCTACCGATCGGCCTTGGAGGGGGAAGAGGGAACGGCGGCGCGGGAGTATCTGAAGGGACGGGGCCTGGATCCGGAGACGGTGGAGGCCTTCGAGTTGGGCCACGCCCCGGCCGGATGGCGCAACCTCCGGGAAGCCGCAGGCGCCCACGGGATCGGGGACGAAGTCCTCCTGGAGGTGGGGCTACTCACTACGAGCGAGCGTAGCCCGGACCCCTACGACCGGTTCCGGAACCGGGTGATCTTCCCGATCCACGACGGCTCGGGAAAGGTGGTGGCCTTCGGCGGCCGCACCCTGGAGGAAGGGGGAAAGGGGGGCCCCAAGTACCTGAACTCCCCCGAGTCGCCCATCTATCACAAAGGTGAGGTGCTCTACGGGCTCTATCGAGCCCGCCACGCCATTCGGCGGGAGGAGGCGGTCCTGGTGGTGGAGGGATACATGGACGTGGTTTCCCTGGCGGCGGAGGGGTGGCCCAACGCCGTCGCGCCACTGGGAACCTCCCTCACCCCCGAGCAGGCCTCCCTCCTGGCCCGCTACACGAAGCGGGCCGTTCTCCTTTTCGACTCGGACCCGGCCGGCCTCCGGGCCACCTTCCGGGCCGGGGACGTGCTTTTGGCCCAGGGAGTCCACCCCTCCGTGGTCACCCTGCCTCCCGGAGAGGATCCGGACACGGTGATTCGGCGGGACGGGGCGGAGGCCCTTCGGGGCCATCTGGAGGGGGCTGTGGACGTTCTGGACCGAAAGCTGGGCATCCTGGAGGAGAAGGACTACTTCTCGAGCATCGACCGAACCCGCCGGGCAGTGGATCGGCTGCTGCCCACCCTTCGAGCCGCCCGTGACTCCACCCTGCGAGACCTCTACGTGGCCAAGGTGGCCGAGAGGACCGGGGTCCGGCGGGGCACGCTCTTGGAGGAAATGGCCCGGGAGGGTCCGGGAACGGCCCATGGCCGCAGTCGGACCGGCCGGCGTGCCGATAGGTCGGGCCGGGCTCCGGGTACTCGGAAGAGGGGGGCGGGCGGTGGTCTCTCGGTCCCGCCCATGGGCCCGGAGCGAAAGCTCCTACATCTTCTCCTCCGGACCCGGGATTGGGTGGAGCGGGCGGCCGAGCGTCTGGGGCCGTCGGACTTCGATGATCCGGCGTACCGGGAGATTTTCGAAGCGTTGGTGGAGGACCCGGTCCTCTCCGAGCCTCCCGGAGATCTGAGCCCCACGGCCGCCCGGCGCCTGCAGGAACTACTGGAGGATCCGGAGGAACTCCTCCACGCCGGGAGGGTGTTCGAGGAGTCCGCGGCGCAGATGCGGGCCCGGAGCCTGGACCGGAACCTCCGAAAAGTGAACGAAAAGTTGGCGGGGGCCGGGAGCGATGCCGAGCGCCGGGCCCTCTTGGCCGAGAAGGATCGACTTCGCCGGGAGCGGAACCAGATCAGCCCCGATTGGTCGTCCACGGCTCGGCGGGCCGTACGGGCCCGCCCCGGAAGCCCATGACGAAGAGGCAGGACCCTGAGGAAGGAAATCCCATGAGCCAAGACACGATCGTGTCCCTGAAGGAACTGCAGAAGCTCGACGAGAAGATGGAGCGGATCCGGGAGCGAATCGGCCGCTTGGAGGAGTCATTGGCCGATGCGGAAACCCCTTTGGTGGAGGCGGAGGAGCACGCCAAGGCCACTCGGGATCGGCTCCAGCAGATGCGACTGGACGAGCGCCGCCTGGAAAGCTCTGCAGAGGAGAAGCGGACTCGGGCGAAGCGGTTGGAGCAGCGCCTGAACGAGGTCCAGAACGTCAGGGAGGAGACGGCCGTCCGGGCCGAACTGGATATGGTGCAGCGAGCCTTGGACGGGGACGAACAGGAGGCCCTGGGCTTGATGGACCAGATCCGCCGGGTGGAGGAGACCTTGGCGGAGCAGGAGGAAGCCGTCCGGGAGGCCCGGGAGGAAGTGGGACCCCGGAAGGAAGAGCTGGAAGAGGAGCGGAAGCAGGAGCGGGAGCGCCTGGCCGAGTTGGAGAAGCGTCGGCAGGAATACGTGGAGCGGATCGGCGAGGGGGAGCGGAAGGTCTACGAGAGCTTTCGGGCCGGGGGTCGCACGGTGGTGGTGGTGTCCCTGCTGGAGGACGGGGCCTGCGGACATTGCTTCGGGATGGTCCCCCTTCAGATCCAAAACGAGATCCGGGGCGGCGCCGAGATGCTTCGGTGCGAGGAGTGCGGCGTGATCCTCACGGCCCCCGAGGCCGCAGGGGAGGAGTGAGCGCCCCCCGGAGCCGAGGCTCCGGGGCCCTTCCACCTACGCCAGGTCCCGTCTGGGATGTGGCTCGGCCGCCGGAGGAGGGGGTGGTGGAGTCGCTCCAGGAGGCTCTGAGACTTCCTCGGGCCCTCTGCGCGCTCCTGGCCGTGCGCGGCTACCATGCGGCTCGGGAGGCGAAGGCGTTCCTGCGCCCGGTCCTGGACGGCCTTCACGGACCCGAGATCCTCGCCGACGCTCTTCCCGCCGCCCACCGGATCGCCCGGGCGGTGGAGGGGGGCGAGACGATCCTGGTCCACGGGGACTACGATGTGGATGGGATCGCCGGTGCGGCCCTCGTGGCCCGGGTCCTGGCCGATTTCGGGGGGCGACCCGTTCCGTTCGTGCCCCACCGGGTCCGGGACGGCTACGACCTGGGCCCAGCCGGGTTGGAGGCCGCTCGAAAGGCGGGAGCCTCTCTCCTCATTACGGTGGATTGCGGCACCACGGCCCACGCCACCGTGGAGGAGGCCCGTGCCTCCGGCTTGGACGTGGTGGTCACCGACCACCATACCCCGTCGAACTCCCTTCCCCCCGCCCACTCGGTGGTCAACCCCAACCGCTCGGACTGCCCCTATCCATGGAAGGGGCTTTGTGGCGCCGCCGTGGCGTTCAAGCTCCTTCTCCTGGTGACCGACGCCCTGAGGCGGGACAGGACGTCGCTCCTCCCGCATCTGGATCTGGTGGCGCTGGCCACGGTGGCGGACCTGGTACCACTGGCGGACGAGAACCGAACCCTGGTGCGCTTCGGACTCCGGGCCCTGGAGGGCACGGAGAAGGTGGGGGTCCGGGCCCTCCTTCGGGAAACGGGGCTGGATGGAAAGCGAGTGGAGGCGGGACAGGTGGCTTTCGTTCTGGCTCCCCGGATCAACGCCGCGGGGCGGGTGGCCGAGCCCGAGCGGGCCCTGCAGCTCCTCCTGACCGACGACGAAAGGGAGGCGGAGCGGCTGGCTCGATCGCTG
>SKSR01000048.1 GCA_007122885.1 Gemmatimonadota bacterium | reverse complement strand
GCCCGACAGGGGGCTCAGCCGGACGGCCGGAGCCTCACGGCTCGCTACACCCGGTCCGACTCCATCCCCTGGCACTTCCACGCCCGGGCACTCGAGGCCCTCGATCGGGCTCACTTCGGGGGGTAGTGGGCCGGGGCTCGTGGGACCGATCATGGTCGGGCCGATCTGAGGGAGTTGGGGGGCACGAGAGCCGAAAGTATGGGTGCCAGGAGGGCCTCCTGGAGAGCCTAGGGTATAGGAGCCCGAAAGGCCTCCGGGAGAATCGACGGCCAGGACCCCGGGCCGGCCCCTTCTGGAGGGCCCGAGAAAATGGGAGCCGAGAGGCCTGGACGAAGGGCCAGCCACCTTCATCAACCAGATTCTCATTCATTCGGACTTGTTAAAGTGGTATCGGAGATGCTAGTTTGTGGTGGGGTGGATGACACCCTGGGGGCATGACCCCCGACGTGTCTCTCGCGTCTGCTGGTCATGTCTTCCGTCTGTCCGGATGAGGGTCTCCGGGAAAGATCGGATCAGCGGAGTCTACCTCGAACCCGTACCTCCAACCGAGGGTGCGTGTCATGCCTTCCATACAGAGACCTTTGTCCGGGAGTCCACTGGTTTTCCGAATCAGCGAGGAAAAGGCCCAGGTGGGCGATGCGGCCACCTTCGAGAGGCACGGGCGTCGCGCGCGAACGCTGGTCAAGGATGGACCCCTGCGGGTGACATTGATCGAGCTGGCCCCGGGCGGAGGGATGGCCGAGCACCGTGCTCCGGGCCCCATTACGGTGCAACCACTCTCCGGTCGGATCCACTTCGCGGTGGAGGGGAAGGAGCACGAGCTGGGTGTGGGTGACTTTCTGGCCCTGGAAAAGGGCGTTCCGCACTCCGTGTCCTCTACCTCCGGCGGGGCTTTCCTCCTCACCGTGAGTCGCCCGGATCAACCGGGTGTGGACTGATTCCGGGGTGTTGGCCCGCGACGGATCAATTAGGAGAGAAGAGGAGCCAAGAGGAGACAAGATGACGGATTGCACCCGCACTCCCCCGAAAGGCGAGTCCCTTTGGAGCCGGCCCGTGGCCGACGTGGTGGCCGAGGACTACCGCCGGGCCCCTGTCTTCAAAGGGTTCGGAATCGACTTCTGCTGTAAGGGAAGTCGGACGGTTAGGGCGGCCTGTGAGAAACGCGGCGTCGAGGAAGCGGCCCTGATCGAAGCGCTACGTCTCGCTGAAGCCGACCGGGACGCCGGGCTTTCCAGCATGGAAGCCCAGGACTGGCCCCTCGACTCCCTGTTGGACTACATCGAGGCGACGCACCATGGCTACGCCCGTCGTACCCTCCCGCAACTGCGGGATTTCGCGGGCCGGGTGGCCAAGGTCCACGGTCACCACTGGACGGAACTCCACGAAGTTCGGCGCCAGGCGGAATGGCTGGTCGAGGTCATGGAGGACCGAATCGAAAGGGAGGGCCAGGTCTTTTCCTGGATCCGAGGCTCCTCCTCGTCTCCCCCATCCTCCTCGATCATCTCTCTCATCGAGAGCGACAATCGGCGAGCTCAGGAGCTGATGGGGGAGCTCCGGCGGCTCACGGCGAACTACACGCCCCCTGAGGGCGCTTGCAACACGTACCAGGCGCTCTACGCGAACCTGGCCGAGTTCGAAGAGGACCTGCGGCGATACACCCACTTGCTGAATGATGTGCTGGGTGAGCGACTCCGTTCCGAGCTTCCCTCCACACTGGCGAGCGCCCAGAGAAAGAACTGACCATGAGGGGGGATTGTCGCCGGGTGGAGGCCTGGCGATAAAGGGGGACCTTCGCCGGGTGGAGAAGCAGGCATAAAGGGAGATTGTCTCAGGCGGGAGGATCGGCGGACGGGGGACTTTCGCCGGGTTGAGGACCGGCCATGAAGGGGGGGCGCCGGCAGGACCCTCACCCATGATCGCCATCCCCGCCGGCCGGAGGTGATGGCCCCCGATCGATCCTGGGCACGTAAGCCGGAGCCCGATCGTCCCTCCCGCCGTAGAGGTCCGGGGACGGGTAATACTCGGTGGCCAGTTGGACCCGGCCCGCCGCCGCTTCCCCGGATACCTCGGCGATGAACGCCAGGGTCATGTCCATCCCCGCAGAGACCCCCGCCGCAGTCCAGACCTTGCCATCCTGGACGAAGCGCTCCTCCACCACCTCCACATCCTCCGACTCTCGAAGCCCGTCCAGTGATGCCCAGTGGGTCGTCGCACGTTTTCCGGCCAGGAGGCCTGCGCGATGGAGGAGGAACGATCCGGTGCACACGGAAAGGACCGCCCGACAGGCCGGCGCCGTTTCCCGGATGAAGTCCACCAGGACCTCGTTGTCCACCTCCTTGCGGGTGCCGGCCCCTCCCGGAACCAGGAGCACCTCTACGGGAGGGCAGTTGGTGAAGCGGGCATCGGGAAGGACCCTCATCCCCTTCGAGCAGCGGACCGGATCCTCCGTTTCCGCCACGATGAACGGGTTCACCGCTCCTCCCGCCACCTCCTTCCACATCCCCAGCATCTCCCACGGACCCACGAAGTCGAGCTCCTCCACATCAGGAAAGATCAGGATTCCACAGTTCAAGATTCGGCTC
>SKSR01000145.1 GCA_007122885.1 Gemmatimonadota bacterium | reverse complement strand
GGGTCGTGGCCCACGGGGGCAGTGCGGTAGACGAGTCCATGGTCACGGGCGAGAGCGTGCCGGTGGAGAAGGGGCCGGGCGACGAAGTGATCGGCGGCACCCTGAACCGGTCCGGCAGCTTCCGGATGCAGGCGACGCGGGTGGGGCGGGATACTGTCCTGGCCCAGATCGTCGAGCTCGTGCGGGAAGCCCAGGCTTCCAAGCCGCCCATCCAGCGCATGGTGGATACGGTTTCCGGCTATTTCGTTCCCGTGGTCATGATGGTGGCGGTGGTCACTTTCGCCGTGTGGTATACATTCGGACCCGACCCGTCGCTCAACCTCGCCGTGGTGACGGCGGTGGCCGTCCTGGTGATCGCGTGTCCCTGCGCTCTGGGCCTGGCCACACCCATATCGGTCATGATCGCGGTGGGTAAGGCCGCCGAGAATGGAATTCTGGTACGGAGCGGGGAGGCCCTGCAGAAGGCTCGGAAGGTGGACACGGTGATCCTGGACAAGACGGGAACGCTCACACGGGGCGAGCCCGAAGTGACCGACGTTCGAGCTCTCTCGCCCTTCACCCGGCAGACGCTCCTGCATTTGGCCGGGACGGCCGAGACCGGCTCAGAGCATCCTCTGGGAGCCGCCATCGCGGACGAGGCCCGGAGGGAGGGCGGGGAGCTGGGCGCACTGGAGGATTTTCGAGCCGAGGCCGGGAAGGGCGTGCGGGCCCGGATTTCGGGCCGGGCGGTCTTGGTGGGGACGCCGGAGTTCCTCAGAGAAGAGGGTGTGGATCCGGAACCCCTTCTGGAAGCTCGGCGGGATATGGCTCGGGAGGGGAAGACCGGCGTCCTGGTGGCCGTGGACGGAGCCTCCGCCGGCGTGGTGGGGCTTCAGGACCGGGAGAAGTCCGACGCCGCGGAGGCAGTACGTCGCCTCCGAAGCGAAGGTCTCCGAGTGGTCATGCTCACCGGCGACAACGAGGGGACCGCTCGGGCCATTGCCGCCAGAGTGGGTATCGACGAGGTGCGGGCCCAAGTCCTTCCCCATGAGAAGGCCGAGGCCGTCCGACAGCTCCAGTCCGAAGGGTCCCGGGTGGCGATGGTGGGGGACGGTGTGAACGACGCCCCGGCGCTGGCCGCAGCCGATGTGGGAGTGGCCATCGGAACGGGAACCGACGTGGCCATGGAGACGGCGGACATCACCCTGATGGGTGAGTCCCTCCTGGGGGTCGTGAGGGCCGTGGAGCTTTCCCGAGCCGCCGTCCGGAACATGCAACAGAACCTCTTCGGGGCGTTCATCTACAACGTCCTCGCCATCCCCGTGGCCGCCGGCGTCCTGTACCCGTCGCTGGGGCTTCTGCTGAACCCCATGATCGCCGGAGCGGCCATGGCGTTCAGCTCGGTGACGGTGGTGACGAACGCCAACCGCCTCCGGCGCTGGCGCCCCACTCCCTCTGCCGTTCCGGTTGCGGCCGGGTCCTGAAGGGGAGCTCCGTGCCCTTGGAGGTGGTCCTGGTGAACCTGGGAGCCCTCCTCCTCATCGTGGGGATCGTCTGGTACTTTCGTCTCGGGAGGCGGAAATGAGGATCGCCGTCGTGTCGGACAGCCACGATCATCTGGAGAATCTCGCCCGGGTGCTGGAGCGGATCCGGGCCGCCGAGCCTGACGCCCTGATCCACTGCGGGGACTTCTGCGCCCCCTTCGTCCTCCCGGAATTGGATCGCCTGCAGGTTCCGGTCCACGGTGTCTTCGGCAACGTGGACGGGGACCGGTTCACGATGGCCCGGCTGGCGTCGGACGAGCTCCGCAACGTGACCCTCCACGGGGAATGGGCGGAGGTGGAGTTCGACGGCTTCAAGGTGGCAATGAACCATTACCCCCGGCTTGCGGAGGGACTCGCCGCCACGGGACGCTACGACCTGGTGGCATACGGGCACACGCACGAGGCCGAGCGTCGCAGGGTGGGAGAGACGTGGCTGCTCAACCCGGGGGAGATCCTGGGAAGGAAGGGGCCTCCCGGTTACGCCCTGGTGGACACCGAAGGAGCCCCTCCCGAGCTCCATACCCTGGACGCGGCGTACGACTCGGACAGCGATGGCGCGTGAGCTCCCCTTCCATCGGTGCGGGGCTCAGGGGCTCAACCCTGGCTCGTAGTTGCCCACGAACTGGAAGAACTTGGCCATCTCCACCATGTCCTCCGCCCGGTACCGGATGGTACGGGTTTCCGGCCTCTCGACCACCGACAGGTACGCCAGCACCTGGGCAGGCATGTAGTTCTTGAAGGTCAGGTCCCGGACCGGTTCGCCGTGGAGACGGTAGGGCTTGAAGTCGGCCAGCCGCTCCACGGCCCGGTGGGCCCCGCGCCGGATTTCCTCCCGGGCGGCGGCTGGAGCGAGGGTGCCGTGCGTCGGGAAGCCGCGCAGTCCCCGACCCCAGGGCGAGTGTGGCACGGCATCGCCTCCGCCGGTGACTCGCCCTCAGAACCGTTTCCTTCCGGACCTTCCCGGAGCGATCGGGGTCAGGAAAGCTGCTCGAGCCCGAGTGTTCCCGAGGACCGAGGATTTCCGAGGACCTGGGAAGAGAGGTTCGGCCCCGGTGGGGCCC
>SKSR01000324.1 GCA_007122885.1 Gemmatimonadota bacterium | reverse complement strand
GAGCTCTGTGGTATCGAGCGTAGCCCCTCCGCCCTCCCGAAAGCGATAGTGGTGAGCCAGCTCCCGCAGCTCATCGTAAAAGAGCCCCACCGAAGGGGCGTGGGAGGCGCCGGTGGAGGAGGATGGGTCGGTCATCTGGCACGATAGGCATAGGGAGTCGATTACGGCAACGGTGCCCGACGGAGGCCGTCAGCCGTGACATGCAAAGTTCGGACCGGGAGTCGATTGCCCCTTTCCGCCGGATTCTGCGCAGGACGGAGTGGAAGTGGTAGGAGCCCTCAGACTCTCTTGGAGAACGAACCGTGAAGAGCATCCGATTCCCCTTCGCCCTCGCTGCTTTGACCGCCACCACAGCCCTCGTGGGATGCGAGGCTACTCCCACCGAGACCCCAGGCGTCCTCGACGGGTTGCTCGCGGACCATACGGCGCACGCCGCCTCTCAATCCCCAGCGGCGGCGCCCCCGGCGCATGGCGCGCCCGACTTGGCCATGATCCGGGCCGGCTCGGCACCGTACCGCAACGAGACGCGAGCCGTGGCTGCTGGGTTCGTTGACGTGAGCGGGTGTGTCCAGGCCCCGCCCATCCCCGACTTCCCCTACAGCGGAGCGATGGGACACCACTACGTCAACTTCGACCGCCTGGAGGAAATCAGCGTGGATCCGTCCCGTCCCGAGATCCTTCTCTACATTCCCAATGCCCAGGGTCGGATGGAGCTGGTGGGGGTCGAGTTCGCCGTGAACGCAGAGGCCTGGCACGCGATCCATGGAGCCGAAGTCTACCCCGAAGTGGCAGGGAAGTCCTTCGATCCGCCGAATCCTGGCGCGGACAGCCCGATCGTCCAGACCTCCTACACGCTCCATGTCTGGAACTGGGTGGAGAACCCCGATGGCATGTTCGTCCCCTTCAACCCGGCGCTGAGCTGCCCTGCCGCCGAGGACTAAGGAACCTCAGGAGTCGGCGCCGCAGCGGGAGGGTTCCCAGGGGCCGTTCACACCCGCCCACCCCGGGGGTGGACGGTTCCCGACCGCAGGGAAGAGTGCGATCATACCAGAGAGCTTCGCCGCTTCCGGGAGAAGTTCGGCATCGACGCACTCCTCGACCGGGACGGGAAGTGATTCCTGGAACGGGGGCTCCACGCCGCCCACCTTTCTGCGAACCGGCTCATGGACCTGCTGGTGGAGGATCCTCTTCTCCTTCGGACACCCCTGGTTCGTGCCGAAAAACGGATCACGGTGCGCCTGGCGGAAGAGGAGTGGAAGAGCTGGGTCTGACCCCCTACCCGGCCCTCGACAAAGGACCCGAGACAACCGTCATGGCCCAGTCGACGTTCGAACCCGTTCAGCGGCATTCGAGAGTGGGCGGATCCACCGGGAGAGGGTCCCGATTCCCCGGTGTGTTCCGCCGGCTAACGACCTGTATGTGCGCGGTCATGCTGTGCGCTTGGACCGTAGCCTGCGGCGTTGGAGACGACCGCGTGGACCGGAGGGGGCCGATCGAGTTCTTCGTGGACGGGGAGCCCTACGGGATTCACGCGGACCGCTTCCAGGCCGAGCATGCCGAGGATCACGCCATGGCCTTCCACATGCACGAGGACTCCGAGAATTGGTACATGGAGGGTCAGGCGCCCGTGACCGTAGCGGAAGGCCTCGACCTCCTGCCGCATGTGGCGTTCCAGCCCGAGGGGCCCGTCCTCACGATCGACGGGGTGTCGTACGATGCCTCGGAGCCCGAGGTCGTCATCCAGGTGATCGTCGACGGCGAGGCCGTAGACTCTACCGAACACGTCTTGGATGATGGGCAGCATCTGCGGGTGGAGATCAGGACCCACTGAGCGATACCCGCCAGCTATGGGGTGGGACGCCCTCCGTCCCCCTCGTCGTCACCTCGCCTCATGAGGTGGGGCGTACGTGGATCTTTTTCTCGACGACCGCGTGCACGGCCCCTTGCTCATCGGTCACTTCGATGATGTACGTGCGATCCGTGGAGGGTTGGGACGCCAGGATCCCGCGAATCGCGTCCAGTTCCCCGTCCTTTAGGAGGAAATGCCCGTAAAGGGTGGTGCGCCCCGGCTTTCGGAAGCGAATGGAAGCGGACTTGTCCCACACCACGAAGTCGGGACCCAGATTCTGGATGAGCATCACCATGTAGATGGGATCCACCGCTCCGTAGAGGCTCCCCCCGAAGGTCGTGCCCACATAGTTCCGGGTCCTCCAGTTCAGTGGGATCTTCACCCGGACCTCCCGGAAATCCTTTCGGATGTACGTGATGCGACCGCCCGTTCCCCTGTAGGCGGGAAAGAGGTTGAAGCGAGCGCGCAGGAGGCGAGTGCGGAGGGATTCGGCCATAGCGTCCCCATCGATTGAGGTTTCTCGGGCCATCCCGAGGAGTGGGCCCATTCGGAATCTCCGGCGCCCGTTCCAGGCCGTTCCATCCAAGGGTGGATGGTTCCGATCACGTCCGATCTCCGGTCCGGCCCGACCACGTGGACCATGCCACCCACGACTTCATAGTCGCTCAGTCAGCGGCCACCTTCCGACCTCTGACGGATTTGAGCGCTTTCCTCCACAGGATCTTGGGGATGGAGATCAGGTTGCGCGGGTTTCGCTGCCGGCGCTGCAGCTCTTGTCGAGCTCCGTCACGGATGGATTCAGGAGCCGAATTGGGGTGCCCGGTCGAGAACGGAGGCTCCGGGCCGAACTCGAGGAGCAACTGAACGACCTGGGCTTGCTGCTCCCCGCGGAGCTCCGATGCCAACCACAGGGCCATGTCGACACCCGCGGATACCCCTGCCGCGGTGACAATCTTTCCGGAGCGCACCACTCGGCGGCCGCGCTGGGCGTGGGCCCCGAAGGCCCCGAGCCGCCCCTGAGCGATCCAGTGCGTCGTGGCTGGTCGCCCGTCGAGGAGGCCCGCCGCCGCGAGCACCAAAGACCCCGTACAGACCGAGGTGGTCCAGGTGCTCGTCTCGTGAGCAGTGCGAAGCCAGCGGAGGAGGGAACCGTCCGCCATGGCAGTGGGCGTATCGGCCTCGGAGCCCGGTACGACGATCACGTCCGGGGCCGGGGTTTCGTGGTAGGTGTGGGTGGCGGCCAGGACCAGCACTCCGCTGTCCGCGATCACCGGGCCGGCCTTCCTGGCTACGAAGCGAATTTCTGTTCCCGGAAGGAGCCGGAGGACCTCGTATGGTCCCACGGCATCCACGGCCGTCACCCCGTCGTAGAGGGCGATGGCGACTTGAATGGGCGGACCCTCACGCTTCTCGATCACGGCTCGTCGTCCGCTACGGGTTCGGTGCTCATCAACGCTTTATCGATGATGCGGGCTCCGTGCTCACCGACGCCCGACCGGCCACCGGGCTTTCCGCAGTGACTGACGCTAACAACGACTACGGAGCCAACGAAACGGGTTCGGCACCGAACCTTTTCACCATAGCCGGTTTCCAGCCACGGAACAGGGAGGCCGCTTGCGGAAGAATGGATTTTCGGTGTATGTTCGGATGTGTCCCCGACACGTTGTCCTCACCTGGAGGTGGCAAGATGACACTGTCACGGATTCTGAAGCAGGAAGCGGAAGGGATGTATCGGGCCACCGAGGGTCTCTTCAAAAAGGTGGAGGACCTGGCCTGGAGGCCGGAATCCGGCCGGAACTGGATGACGACGGGTCAGCTCATGAGACATTGCACCGAAGCGTGCGGTTTCACCATCAAGGGCTTCATCATCGACGGCTGGGGAGTCCCTGCAGGTGAGGAGGGTGCGACGGGGACCTCCGACGGGCTACTTCCGTCACTGGACGATCTGCCCGACGTGTCGAGTGTCGAGGAGGGTCTGGACCGGCTGGCCGACGACCAGGCGCTCTGTATGAAGGTCCTTTCGGAGGTGACCGACGAAAGGCTCCTCAGCGAGCGGAGCAGGGCGCCGTGGGGCGGACCCGAGGTAACGCTCTTTCAGCATTGCAACGGGATGATCTGGCATTTGGGACAGCACAAAGGGCAATTGTTCTATTACCTCAAGCTCAAGGGCATGGATGTAGACACCTTCGACCTGTGGATGGGCGAATCCTGACCGGAGGCGGACTTCGATCAGGGATCCAGCGCGGTCACTTTGGGAGCCGCGGGTCTGGAACGCTTCCTCCGCCGTCAGCGCCCCCGCAGGCTGTGGGTGAGTATGCGGTCCAGGGCCGAGGCGAAGGCCTGCTTTTCGCGGTCTCCGTAGGGAGCCGGTCCCCCCGTCTCCACCCCGGTGCTCCTCAGCTCATCCATGAAGTTTCGAATCGAGAGCCGCTCCCCCACGTTCTCGGCGGTGAATTCCTCGCCCCGGGGATCGATCACCTGCACCTCCTTCTCCACGAGCGCGGCAGCGAGCGGGATGTCCGCGGTGATCGCGACGTCGCCGGCCTCCGCGTTCTCGACGATGTGGCGATCGGCCACGTCGGGCCCGCCCTCTACCCGGACCGCCGTAACGAAGGGGTTACCGGGGGGTACGTAGACTCGTTGGTTGGCGACCAGTACTGCCTCCAGCCCAAGCCGCTTCGCCGCCCGGAAGACGATTTCCTTGACGTCACGTGGGGCGGCATCCGCATCGATCCAGACTTTCATGGTTGGAATCGGGTTCGGGCGAGTGGGGGTGATGACGAGCACCTCACGGGAAGGGATAACACATGCCACGGAGGCGCGCAGTCATGGATCGACCGGGACCCAGGGGTGGACTCGAGCTCGATCCGGCCTTGCGTGCGCGAATCGTGGCACTCTTCGAGGAGGGTTGGGAGTTCTGGGACCGCTTCGACATCGAGGTGCGCCAGCACGGTTGGCACCCCTTCGTCCACGGCGACTACGAGTGCGTGCTCGAGGCGCTCCTCCGGCTGCGGGCTCCCGGTAGGCGGTTCCTGGAATGGGGATCGGCCACCGGGGTCGTCGCCATCATGGCCGACCTGCTGGGGTTCGAGGCCTACGGTGTGGAGCTGGACAGCGAGCTCGTCGGCGTCGCCCGGGGCTTGGCGGAGCGGCACGGGTCGAGCGCACGCTTCGTGACGGGGAGTTTCATCCCTTCCGGGTATCGCTGGAGACCCCCTACGGGCGACGGCCGGATCGGAACCATCGGCGACGGCGTCTCCGCTTACCCTGAGTTGGGGCATCCTCTGGACGACTTTGATATGGTCTACGCTTATCCGTGGGAGGGTGAGGAGGAGCTGATGATCGACCTCATGCGGAGGTACGGCGACCCCGAGGCGACGCTTCTCCTCTACGGGAACGGGGGCGAGGTACGTATGTTCCGGGCCGGGAAACGGGTGACTGAAGAACTCCCTTCCCGCTCCAGGAGCAGGCGCTGATCGCGGTCGCGGTCCAGGCGACCGACCTCTCCCGCCCGTAGGATGGGCAACGAAGCGGGAGCACTCGTGGCGGACCGGACCGGGCTCAGGGGTCCTCCCGCCAACGGATCTCCACCCGCTGGCGTCCCCATTCCCTGGCCGCCTCCACATCTTCTCCCATGTAGAGGTCGATTCGGCGGCTCCAACGCGAGGGCATTCGGTCCAGAACCACCCAGGTGCCCTCGAGGCCCTGAATGTGAACCTCGGTCCCCCGGTCGAGCCCGATCTCCACCAGGTCCGGCGAGACCGCAAGGACCTGCATTCCGGGCACGAGGTCGTAACCCCAGGCGGTGATCTCCGGATGCTCCGGGTGGGTTTGCTCGGGGAGGCTGTTGTAGGCCGTTGCAGTGACCCTCTCGCTACGCCATGCCTCCTCCTCTCCGTCGGTCTCCCACTCGCCGGCTTCCCCGCAGCCCGATGAAAGGAAAACGATGCCCAGGCCGATGAGCATACCCGAGACTCGGAGGACCTTGGCGTTCAATTTCGAAGGGAGGGCCATTGTCGCCTCCTCGGGCCTGGGGTATGGGGCCTAGCCTCACGGCGGAGTCGGCTCCGCCGTATCGCCCTCAGGACATGAGCTCCGGCATCTCCCGTTGGACCACGTTGACCAGGCCGTCGGCGAAGGCGTCCAGGATTGCCTTCTTGCCGCACGTACGCCGGTGCACCAGGCGAATGGTGCGGACGGGGGCCGGTTCCTCGAAGGGGCGAACTTGCTCTCGGTTCTCCTCGCTCATCCCGTACAGGACGAGCTTCGGGAGCAGCGTCATACCCCCTTTCACCTCCACCAGTCGCTTCAACGTCTCCAGGTTTCCGCTCTCGAAGCGGAGACCCGGCGGCTCCGAGCCCTCCCACCCCATGTCCGCGCAAAGCTCCAGCACCTGCTCACGGAAGCAGTGACCCTCCCGCAGCAACCAGAGATCGTCTTGCTGTAGGCGATCCGCCTGCACCCGCTTTGAATCCCACAACTGGTGCTCCCGGGCGAGGTAGGCGACGAACGGCTCCCGGTACAGCGGGCGTTCCTTCAAAGCGGCATTGTCCGTGGGCGTGGCCAGGAGTCCGGCCTCCAGTCGGCCCTTGTCCAGGGCGTCCAGGATTTCCCGGGTACGGAGCTCCTCCACTCGCAAGCGGAGCCCCGGGTGGTCCGCCGTAAGTTCTGCCATAGACTGCGTCAGGATGCAGGGAGCCAGCGTCGGCAAGACCCCCACGTGGAGCTCGCCGGAGACCTCGTCGTCTCCGTGCACCAGCTCGCGCATGCGCTCCATCTCCCCCAGCATCACGCGGGCCTGACGGATCACTCGCCGGCCCGCTTCCGTGGGGCGAATCGGGTTCGTGCCACGATCGAAGATTTCGACCCCCAGATGGCTCTCCAGCTTCCTGACCTGGGCGCTCAGGGTGGGCTGCGTCACCAGGCAGTGCTTGGCGGCCCTGGAGAAGTTCCGGTGGTCATCCACCGCGACCACGTATCTCAGCTGTGTGAGCGTCATGGGATCCTCCCCGGCGCGGAGTGTCGGTCCCTCCCACCGGCCTCCGGTGGAGTGTCATAGGTACCGCCTATCATGGTCATAATAACAATCAATTTGACCTATGAACAGGGTGGGATGATCGTATGATGGAGTGAGAGGACCTGCCGCTCGATCCGTCATGGCGCTTCAACGCAGCCGGAGCGGCGGTGGAGAACTCAGAGCAAAGGAGCTGCACCTTGAACCAGTCGATCCCGTTGAAGAAGCCGATCCAGTTGGCCGCCGCGGTGGCGATCGCCGCGGTGCTTTCAGCCCCTGCGGTGCCCCTGAGCGCCCAAAGCGGTGCCCAGACCGAGGAAAGGGTGATTACGAACGAAAGCTGGTGGCCCGAGATGCTGGACCTCAGGCCGCTTCGACAGCACTCGCCGGAGTCCAGCCCCCTGGGCCGGGACTTCGATTATGCCCGCGCGTTCGCCAGTCTGGATCTCGAGGCCGTAAAGCGCGACCTGGAAGAGCTCATGACGGACTCGCAGGACTGGTGGCCGGCGGACTGGGGTCACTACGGGCCCCTCTTCATCCGTATGGCTTGGCACAGCGCGGGTACGTACCGGGTGTTCGATGGACGCGGTGGTGCCCGCGGGGCGCAGCAGCGACTCGAGCCGCTGAACAGTTGGCCCGACAACGTCAATCTGGACCGGGCGCGCCGGCTCCTCTGGCCCATCAAGCAGAAGTACGGGAACAAGATCTCCTGGGCCGATCTCATGATTCTCACCGGAAACGTGGCCCTGGAATCCATGGGCTTCGAAACCATCGGGTTCGCCGGAGGGCGCGAGGACGACTGGGAATCGGACCGGGTCTATTGGGGCCCCGAGACGGAGTTCCTGGCGGACGAGCGTCATGGTGAGGACGGGGAGCTCCAAGAGCCCCTGGCCGCTTCCCAGATGGGCCTCATCTACGTGAACCCGGAGGGCCCGGGGGGCGACCCGGACCCGGTGGCGGCGGCGGATCACATTCGCGACACGTTCCGCCGCATGGGGATGAACGACGAGGAGACGGTGGCACTCATCGCAGGAGGCCACACCTTCGGGAAGGCGCACGGCGCCGTCGCCTCCGGATGCGTTGGCCCGGAGCCCGCCGCCGCGGGAGTGGAGGAGCGGGGCCTCGGCTGGGTGAACGAGTGCGGGGAAGGGAAGGCCGGTGACACCTTCACCAGCGGGCTTGAGGGAGCCTGGACCTTCACCCCGGTCCAGTGGTCCATGGAGTTCCTGAACAATCTGTTCAGGTACGAATGGGAGCAGACGGAGAGTCCCGCAGGTGCGATCCAGTGGGTTCCGGCGGACGGCCAAGCCGACCGCACCGTGCCTGACGCCCACGATCCGGATGAGCGCCACGCGCCCATCATGCTGACCACGGACCTTTCGCTGAAGTTCGACCCCGACTACCGGGAGATCGCGGATCGCTTCCGTGCCAACCCCCGGGAGTTCGAGCGCGCCTTCGCGGAGGCGTGGTTCAAGCTCACGCACCGGGACATGGGGCCGCGGGCTCGGTACCTGGGTCCGGAGGCTCCGGACGAAGAGTGGATATGGCAGGATCCGGTTCCGCCGGTGGACCACCAGTTGATCAGCACCAGCGACGTCTCGCATCTCAAGGACCAGATCCTGGCGTCGGAGCTCACCGTCCCCGAGCTCGTTCGGACCGCCTGGGCGTCCGCGTCCACCTTCCGCGGGTCCGACCTGCGGGGCGGCGCCAATGGAGCGCGGGTCCGGCTCGACCCCCAGAGCAACTGGGAAGTGAACGACCCGGATGAGTTGGAGCGAGTGCTGGACCGTCTGGAGCAGATCCAGAACGACTTCAACCAGGCTCAGACCGGGAACAAGCGGGTTTCCCTGTCGGACGTGATCGTTCTCGGTGGAGCGGGTGCAATTGAGCAGGCCGCGGCGGACGCCGGGCACGATGTGCAGGTTTCCTTCACGCCGGGACGGACCGACGCGACCCCGGAGATGACCGATGAGCGGTCCTTCGAGGTGCTGGAGCCCAAGGCCGACGGGTTCCGAAACTACTACAGCGACCGGAGCCGTCTGTCGCCGCTTCCGGCGTTGGTGGACCGGGCAGACCTGCTGACCCTCACGGTACCGGAGATGACGGCCCTGGTGGGCGGCCTGCGGGTGCTGAACGCCAACACGGGGCAGTCGAGCCACGGAGTGCTCACCGACCGGCCCGGCACCCTGACCAACGACTTCTTCGTGAACCTGATGGACATGTCCACGGACTGGAGGCAGTCGTCCGACGACCCCGGCATCTACGAGGCGCTCGACCGGAGCACGGGAGAGGTGGTGTGGACGGCGACCCCCGTGGATCTGATCTTCGGCGCCAATGCCAAGCTCCTCGCCATCACCGAGATCTACGGGGCGAGCGATGCGGAGGAGGAGTTCGTGGAGGACTTCGTGGACGCGTGGACGAAGGTGATGAACCTGGACCGCTTCGACGCGTTATGATACGAGGCAAAGGCGCCCTCGGGGCCCCACTGGCTGTCGCCGAGGCGTGCCGCGGCCCCGTCCCCTTCTCTCGAAGAGGGGGCGGGGCCTTCGCGTTCACATGTGTGGGAGGGAGGGGGGCCCATTATGAGGTTCATCAGGAGTCCGGCTGGGAGGAGGACTTCCCGTGGACCGCCGACCGGAGCACCTCCACGGACACCGGCTTCACGAGGAACTCGTCGAACCCGGCGGCGAACGCCCGTTGCCGGTCTTTCTGCTGCCCGAATCCGGTGAGCGCCACGAGTCGGATGCGGCTCGTCTCGGGGCGGCTTCGAAGCTCCTGGGCGAGATCGTAACCGCTCAGCTCACCAGGGAGCCCCAGGTCGCAGAGGACGGTGTCCGGGGGATCGGCCACGACCCGCTCGAGGGCGGCCTCCCCGGTGTTCACGACCTGGACGGTGTGGCCTGCCTGCTCGAGCAGTAGGGCCGTCGTCTCGGCCACCAGGTAGCTGTCTTCGACCAGGAGCACGTGTTGCGGGGCGATGGATTCGGCTTCGGCCGGCGGGGGTGTGTCCGCACGGGGCACCTCGGAATCCGGCGGTCGGACGGGAATCCGGAGGACGAAACGGGATCCTTGTCCTGGTCCGGCGCTTTCTCCGAAAATCGTCCCCCCGTGCGCTTTGGCAATGCTGCGAACCAGCGCGAGCCCCACCCCCATTCCCTCGTCGGGCGCCTGGGTGGTGCGG
>SKSR01000223.1 GCA_007122885.1 Gemmatimonadota bacterium | reverse complement strand
TGGTCCATGTCCATCTCCATCCCGGGCATCTCGGGCTGGCCCATCATGGCCTCCATGAGCCGGCTCTCGGCGTCCAGGATGAAACCGGAACGGGCCACCACGGGCTCACCCTCCTCCAGGCCCGACGTCACCTCCACCCGGTCTCCCGCCTCGGCTCCCAGCCGAATCTCCCGGATCTCGTACTGCCCGTCCGGACCGGGAACGAAGACCACCGCACGCTCCCCGGTGTGCATGACGGCGTCACGGGGAACCGTGACCGCGTCCTCGGCCACGACGACTCGGGTGCGGGTCGTGGCGTACATGCCGGGCTTGAGGCGCTCCCCCGGGTTGTCCAGCTCGACCCGGATCCGAACGGTCCGCCGATCCCGGTCCACGCCCGGGTACACGTAGGCCACCCGGCCCTCGATGGAGTCCTCCGGATGGGCCGCCGACGTCACCTCGACGGTGGCCCCTTCCCCGACGAAACGGATGTCCCGCTCGTAGACCTCGGCCTCGACCCAGACCCGGGAGAGGTCGGCGAGGCGGTACAGAGCGGCGCCCCGTTCGAACCGCTCGCCGGCCTGGACGTTCTTCTCCACCACGTATCCGGTGAAGGGCGCCTCCAGGGTCAGGGCCGTCCGAACCTCACCCGTCTCCTCCACCCTCCGGATCTCGTCCTCCGCCACGTTCCACAGCCGGAGGCGCTCCCTGGATGACTCCAGGGTGAGCTCTCCCCGGTCCACGCTTCCGGGCACCCGGCTTCCCTCCAGGTCCCGGGCCAACCGGACCGCCGAGACCAGGTCCTCCTGGGCCGAAACGAGCTCCGGGCTGTACGCTTCCAGGAGGGGCTCGCCCGACTGCACGAAGCGGCCGGTGAAATCCACGTGGAGGGCCTCCACCCAACCCCCGAACCGAAGGCTCACGGTGGAGAGGCGCGTCTCGTCCCAGACCACTTCCCCGGTGGCCCGGATCGTCCGCTCCAGTGGCTCCCGCCGGGCGCGAACCACCGTCACCCCGAGCCGCCGGGCGACCTCATCGGAGATCCGAACGGTTTCCTCGTCGGGATGGACGTGGGCGTGCTCGTGTTCACCATGGTCTTGGCTGGAACCCGAAGCATCCCCGCTGTGGGCTTCCTCCTCCACCGGCACTTCCCCACTGCGGCAGGCGGCCGACGAAAGAAGGACGGCGGCCACCATCGCCTTCAGGCCCAGGGCTCGCCACGACGTCTTCGCAAAATCGCTCATCGATTCTCCTCCGGGTGGAGTTCCATCCCCACAGCCATCTCCAGACGAACCAGCTTGCGTCCCATGTCGGCCACCAGGTGGGCCCGCTCGATCTCGTAGCGGTACAGGACCGACTGGGCCTCCATGAGCCCGACGAAGCTCCCCTCCCCGGTCCCGTACGCCGCCGCGGCGCTCGTCACGGTGGCCCGGGCCTGGGGGACGATCCCCTCGTCCAACAGGAGGATTTGCTCCCGCAGTCGGACGAGTTCGGCGTGGGCCTCGGCCACTTCCCGCTCCACATCCAACGCCGAAACCTCCTGGGCCCGTTCATCCGCTCCCAGGAGGTGTTCCGCCTCCAGAACCGCCTGGTCCTGCTTTCGCCCACGGAAGACGGGGAGCTCCACGGACACCCCCAGGGAGAGCATGTCCCGGCGTCCGCTCCGCAGACCGTAGCCCCCGGTGACCGAGATCCCGGGCCATCGCTCGCTTCGGGCCTCGCGGACGGCGCTGCGGGCGGCCTTCGAGCGGTGGCGAGCTTCCTCTATCTCCGGGCGCCTCCGGAGCGCTTCCTCCTGAAGCTCCGCCAGGGTCGGAAAGGCCTCTCCCAGCTCCACATCGGTGAGATGGGAGGTGAGAAAGCCGGCATCCGGCTCCGCCCCTAGAAGTGCCTCTACCCGCGGCGGAACGGAGAGCTGAACGGGAGTGCGGGAAGGCCGACCCAGGAGGGCGTTCACCTGGGCCAAAGCCCGTCCCCGCCGCTCCCTGAGCTCGACCAGGTGATCCTCGATCCGGACCAGCTCGGCGTGGGCCCGGAGGATGTCCTGCTGTGGAACGATCCCCTGGGCGTAGGACGACTCGGCTGATCGGGCGTAGGCCTCCAGGGCGGCGTGGGTTCGGTGGTGCACCATCACCGCTTCCTCCACCTCCAGGAGCTCGAAGTACGCCTCCTGGAGTCGGGTGGCCACCGACCACCGGACTCGTTCGGTCCGAGCCGCGTCGGCATCGGCCAAAGCCCGGGCCCGCTCTTCCCGGGCCCCTCGGACCCCCGGCGCTGGAAAGCGTTGGCCAACCTGGATGGAGAACATGGTCATCCCCTCGGCGGACAGGTCCATGTCCGGGACCGGAAGATCCATGAGCCCGGCAGAGAGGGTGGGGTCCGGAAGGGTGCCGGCCTGGGGTATGCGCGCCTGTTGTGCCTGCTCCAGGGAACGGGCCCTGTGGATCTCCGGATTCGCACGCAGGGCTTCCTCCACCAGCTCCGCCAGCGGATCGGAGGCGCCGGGGCGGTCGGCGGTGGAGTCTCCTTCACCTCCGGCACCCGCTGAAGGGACGGGGATCGGCTCCGCCTGGGCGCCGAGCCCCAAGGGAATCAGGATCAATCCGGCGCACAGAGCGCCCAGAGCCGAAAACCGGCGCG
>SKSR01000305.1 GCA_007122885.1 Gemmatimonadota bacterium | reverse complement strand
CTCCGCGGCCACGAGGATCTGGCTGATCTGTGTGGTGAAGCGGACGCAACCTCCTGGACCGGCCCGGGGAGCAACAATGACCGTCAGGACGCCCGGCCGAGGAACGTGGCATGACCCATGGACGGGATGCCCGGGAGCCCTCGGTGGTTTTCATGATCACGAGCCTGATCGTGGGGGGCGCCCAGAAGCAGCTTCGGGAGGTGGCGACACGGCTTCCCGACCGGGGGTGGGACGTTCGGGGAGTGGTCACTCTCCATTCGCCGGGGGGACCGTACGGAATCGTGGAGGTGCCAGGCCTCCCCCATTACTCCCTGGAGATGCGAAGGAAGGCGGAGGCCCCCTTGGCGGTGGCTCGAGCCGTGCGGCTCCTTCCGCGTCTCGAGCCCGATGTGCTCGTGACGTTCCTCTTCCATGCCTCCATGGTGGGGGCGGTTGCCGGACGGATCGCGCAAGTTCCGGGAGTCCTTGCTTCGGTCCGGAGCGAGCGGTTGGGAGGGGCGAGCCGGGACTTTCTGTTTCGGGCGACCGCCCCGCTTCGCCACGGTGAGCTCGTGAATTCGGAGGCGGTGGCACGCTCCCTCGTGTCCCGTGGGCTCGTTTCGGGCCGGCGGTGCCGGGTGGTCCCCAACGGGATCGATTCGCCGGGCCCGGACAGGGAGACCCGGGAGAGCGTCCGAGCCCGGTTGGGGATCGCTCCGGAGAGCTTCGTGTGGTTGGCCGTGGGGTCCCTGCTTCCGGCCAAGGACCACATCACGCTCCTGGAGGCCTTCTCGCTCGTCGGGACGGACGGACCGATTCTGCTGATCGCGGGCGAGGGGCCTCTGGAGGAGGACCTGCGGCTCCGGGCTCGCTCCCTGGGGCTCGATGGGCGCGTGTGCTTCCTGGGACTCCGGAACGATGTGGACGATCTGCTCCTGGCCGCGGACGGATTCGTGAGCTCGTCGGCGTGGGAGGGGATGCCGAACGCGGTGATGGAGGCGATGGCCGCCGGGAAACCCGTCGTAGCCACCGAGGTGGGAGGGGGGCTCGAGCTGATCCGGGATGGACGCTCCGGGCTCCTGGTTCCCGCGAAGGACCCACGGAGGTTGGCGGCCGGAATGCGCCAGATCATGGATTCCGGACCGGCGTGGCGTCGGTCCCTCGGTGAGGCTGCCCGGAGCGCGGTTCTCCGAAGCCATGGGTGGGACCGATCCCTGGGGCTTTGGGACCAGGCCCTCCGGAGCGTCCTCCCCGGGGAGGGCCCCCCGTCCACTCCGTCCGTGGCCCACCGGTCAAGGAGTCAAGGATGAGCGCACCCCCCGTCTCCAGACACAGGTTCGGCTTCGAAGTCCCCGTCATCGCGGGAGGGCTCGGCGCGGCGGCCCTGGTCGGCCTTCAACTCCCCGGCTTCGGGTCCCAGGGCCCCCTGCTCCTGGCTGCGGCGCTCTTCGGGGTGGCGGTCCTGCGGTGGCCGTTCCTGGGCTTGCTCGTCCTTTCGGCGAGCATCGCCGTGGAGAACCTCATGGTGTTCGGAGGCACGGGTGGAGTCACGGCCACGCGGCTATTGGGCCTGGTGGTCTTCGGCGCCTGGTTGGGAGGGAAGGTCTTTCGGAGGGAGGCGTTCCTGCCCCTGGCTCGTTCGCCCGTGGCCATCACCTCGGCCCTTCTCGTCGGTTTCGCCCTCGCCTCGACCATCTGGGCGGCCCTTCCCGACGTGGCGACCTCGGAAGCCATCCGGATGCTCCAGTTCGTGGCCCTTGCGCTCATCGCCGTGGACCTGGCGAACTCCTGGCGCCGAGTGGACCTGGTGGTGACGTGGGTGTTGGTGGGCGCCCTCGTGGCCGCAGCCTTGACTCTCCAGCAGGCCCTCTTCGGCGGGCAACGGAGGGCCGGCGACAACATCGCCGGTGGGATCAACCAGACCTCCATGACGCTTGCCACCTGCATCCCGTTCGCCTTCTATCTGATCCGTTCCGAAGGCGGACTCATGTCGAAGCTGGTGGGCGTCGCCTACATCGGGTTGGCGGTTCCGGCGATCCTCCTCACGTTTTCGCGAATGAACCTGCTGGTCCTCCCGGTGCTCCTCCTCGTCCTCTTCGCGGACACCCTCAAGACGAGACGGGCCCGGGGGTGGCTCCTGGGGGTTGCCTGTGCGGGGGTTCTGGTCGGCATGCACATCGTGCCCACTGATCGTGTGATGGAGCGGGTGGAAACCATCGCCCCGTACATTCAGGGAACCATCGGCTCCGACCCCTCGGGAATCGTCGAGCCGAGCGCACGCGGATACCACTTGCAACTCGGCTTCGCCATCGCGCGGGACCATCCCATCGGGGGCGCAGGATACCAGAACTACGGCCACCTCTTCCGCGACGAGTACCAATACTTCGTTCCCGGGCCCGGCCGGGTCTACGGTTCCGTACGAAGTCCTCACAGCAGCCATGTGGGGATGTTGGCCGACCTCGGGGTGGTGGGATTCGCGCTCTGGCTCGCGGTTGTTCTGGGGGTCGGATTCTTCGGAAGCGTGATGGCGTGGAGACGGACTGCAGGAGCTCCTGACCGCAACGCCCACCTTCTCGCACGGGCCCTGACCTACGCGTTGGGCCTTCAGGTCTTCATCTACGGTTGGTACAACACGATCGCCGACGACAAGCT
>SKSR01000214.1 GCA_007122885.1 Gemmatimonadota bacterium | reverse complement strand
GGACCGGCTGCTGGAATCCCTGGAGGGACCGGGCGACGGCCCGCGAAACGACCCCGGGGTCCGAAGGTGATCGTCCGTGTGGTCTGCGTGGGCCGGCCGGGGCGGCTCCTGGGCCCCGGCATCCGGGAGTACGAGGAGCGAGCCGCCCGGTACTGGAAGTTGGAAATGGACGAGGTATCCCCGGGCCGGGGGGGGACCGGCCCCGCCGGGGCCTCAGCCGTCATGGAAGACGAGGCGAAGGGAATCCTTCGAAAAGTCGGGGAGGAAGCGACCGTGGTGGCCCTAACCCGCTCAGCCAAGGGAATGACTTCGGCGGGTCTCGCCCGCTACCTGGAGAGGCGGACCGTGGCCTCCGCGCCGGAGGTGGCGTTCGTGGTCGGCGGCGCCCACGGATTGGCCCCTTCCGTCCTCGAGCGGGCCCAGCGCTCCCTTTCCCTTTCCCCCATGACCCTGCCCCACGATCTGGCCCGGCTCGTTTTGGTGGAGCAGCTCTTCCGGGCCGGGACCATTCTCCGGGGCGAGCCCTACCACAAGGGGAGGCCATGAGCGAGGTCCCTTGGTATGAACGGTGGTTCGGAGCCGACTACTTGGATCTCTACCCGCACCGGGACGAGGAGGAGGCCCGGAGTGCCGTGGAACTCCTCCGGGAGCGGCTCGGTTGGGGAAAGGGGGAGAGCGTTCTGGATCTGGCGTGCGGAGCGGGTCGGCATCTGGGAGAGTTCCGGCGCCACGGGGTGCAAGCCGTGGGACTGGACCTCTCCTGGGAGCTTTTGCAGAGGGCACGACGAGGTCCCGAGGCCCTCCCGGTCGTTCGGGGCGACATGCTGCGGATCCCCTTCCGTGCTGGAGCCTTCGACGGCGTAACGAGCTTCTTCACCTCCTTCGGGTACTTCCCCACCGAGGATGACGACCGGGTTGTCCTGCGGGAGGTCCGTCGGGTCCTCCGGGCCGGAGGAGTTTTCGTCCTGGACTTTCTGAACTCGCTCCGGGTACCGGGGGATCTCGTGCCTTGGGAGAGTCGGGAGGTCTCGGGGAACCAAGTGATCACGGAACGTCGGCTGGTGGAAGGGGGACGGGTGGTGGAGAAGCGGATCCGGATTCAAGAAGGGACCGGGGGTAGGGAACGCTCCTACGTCGAGCGGGTTCGGCTCTACCGACCCGAGGAGCTGGAGGGCCTGTTTCGAGATGTGGGGTTCAGCCCGGAAGCCCGCCTCGGGGATTACCACGGTGCTCCGGCCACGGAACGTTCACCCCGGTGCATCCTCTTTGGGAGGGCGGTCTGATCGGAAAGGGAAATCTGAACCTCGGGATGAACGTCGGGCTCGTGCGGGGCTCTTCCCTCGTGGAGGATTACGTGGCGGGCCACGAGAGAGTCGGGCGGTTTTTCGGGGCCTCGTACCTCGACCCGTCGGCCTTCCCCCTCCGGGCGTCGGAGCTGGATCGGAGGTTCGGTGGTCCGGAGCGGGAGGAGACCGCTCGGATCCTGGAGGGGGCCGGGATGGGGAGTGAGTATTTGGGCAAGTTCGTGGACGAGGGCGCGTTGATCCTCACCACGGGCCAACAGCCCGGTTTGTTCGGCGGGCCTCTGTACTCGATCTACAAGGGTTTATCGGCCGTGGCGTGGGCCCGGACGGCGGAGGAGGTCCTCCAGAGACCCGTCCTACCCCTGTTCTGGGTGGCTTCCGAGGACCACGATTGGGATGAGGCCGGGGTGGTTCGGGTTCTCGACACCGAAAACGAGCTCCGCTCGGTGGAGGTGGAGCTACCTGCGGAGGAACGGAGCAGGCCGATCTTCCGGGTGGTCCTGGAGGATGAGATGGAGGCCGCCCGGGAGCGGTTCCTCTCCCTTCACCCGGAGACGGACTTCAGCCCCGAGGTGAACACCCTGCTGGGAGAGGCTTTCCGGTCCGGACGAACCCTGGACCAGGGCTTCGTCCACTTCCTGCGGGGGCTCTTGGCCCCCCACGGCATCGAGTTCGTGTGCGCCCACGAACCCGAGCTGAAGCAACGTTCGCTTCCGATCCTTCTCCGGGAGTTGGACGCTGCCGCGCCTCGGGAAGAGGAGCTCCGGTCCGTGGCGGGGGAGCTTGAGGAACGGGGGTATCCGGTCCAGGTTCCCATCCTTGACGGGGCGGTAAACCTCTTCCTGGAGGGGCCGGCGGGTCGGGAGCGGCTCTACCGCAGGGAGGAAGGGGGCTTTCGCCTTCGGCATTCGGACCGCTCCTTTTCCCGGGCCGAAGTGCAGGAATCGTTCCGGCGGGACCCTTCGCTCGTCAGCCCGAACGTCCTCCTCCGGCCCGTGGTGGAGAACGCCCTCTTCCCGGTGCTCGGCTACGTGGCCGGGCCCGGAGAGATCGGTTACTTCGCCCAGTTGCATCCCATGTTCCGGGGCCACGATATGGAGATGCCCGTGGTTCTTCCCCGCCACTCGGTCCTCCTCCTGGAACGCAAGATCCAGAAGGTGCTCGGGAAGTTCGACTTGGAGCCCGCGCAGCTTCGGAGGCCCCACCACGAAGTGGCCGGAGAGGTGATCCGGGAGGAGATTCCTCCGGGAACCCGGCGGGCTTTGGGTCGACTGCGCCAGGAGATCGCCCAGGGAGCCGGCGAACTGGCCGGAGAGGTGGCTGCCGTGGACCCGACGTTGAAGGGACCGGTGGAGCAGGTCCGAAGCCAGGCTCTCCAGGGGTTGGACGACGTGGAGCGGAGGATCGTCCAGAGCTTGAAGCGGGAGAACCAGGTGGCCCTCGATCAGATCCGGAAGGCCCAGGGGCACCTCTTTCCGGACGGAAAGCCCCAGGAGCGGACCCTGAACGTGATGTACTACCTCGTCCGCTACGGTGGCGAGCTGGTGGATCGCCTTCTGGAGGAGTTCCGGCGGGAGACCCCCGTTCCCCAGGTCGCAGGGGAACCGGGCGGCTGATCCCCCGTTGCCGTGTGGTCCCGGCCTCCGGTAGCTTGGCCGCATGCTCTATGGCATCATCATCATCCTCATCCTCCTGATTCCCATCCTGGCCATCGTCCTGGACTCCCAGGTCGGCCGGGCCCTGGCCGCTCGCCTGGAGCCGGGGAGCCGCCTGGAGGACGGCGAGCCCATGGCCGAACGGCTCCGCTATCTGGAGGAGGAGGTAGAGCGCCTGCAGGGAGAGGTGGACCGGCTCGGAGAGGAGAGCCGGTTTCTCCAGAAGCTACTGGCCGAGCGACCGGCCCGCGACGAGCCGCGTCCCCCGGGTGACGAGCCCGACTGAGGGACCCCCGTCCTCCACCGGCTCCGGGACTTCCGGGGCCGGCGGGGCGACGCCCGGGACTTCCGGTTCCGGCGGAGCGGCTTCCGTGGCCGCCGGGATCCTGCTGAGTCGGATCCTGGGCCTGGTCCGTGAGCGGGTCTTCGCTCACTTCTTCGGCACCTCCCTCTACGCCGACGCTTGGCGGGCGGCCCTCCGGATGCCGAACGTTCTCCAGAATCTCCTGGGCGAAGGGACCCTGTCGGCCTCCTTCATCCCTATCTACGCCCGCCTCCTGGAGGAAGGTCGGGAGGAAGACGCGGCCCGGTTCGCCGGCGCGGTCTTTGGACTTTTGACCGTGGTGGTTGGAGTGTTGGCACTGGTGGGAGTGCTGGCGGCTCCCCTCTTGGTGGCCGTCTTCTTCATGGGGTTCGATCCTGAGCGGCAGGCCCTCACGGTGACCCTGATCCGGATCCTCTTCCCCATGGCCGGGATCCTCGTCCTCTCGGCGTGGGCCCTTGGGGTCCTGAACAGCCACCGCCGGTTCTTCCTCTCCTATGTAGCCCCGGTTTTCTGGAATCTGGCCATGATCGCCGCCCTCGTGGCCCTGGGCGCATACATGGCCTTCCCCCAGGACGATCTGGTGATCGCCCTGGCCTGGGGAGCCCTCGTGGGAGGGGCCCTCCAGTTCGGGGTGCAGCTTCCCGGGGTCCTGCGGCTTCTCCCCCGGTTCATCCCACGGGTGAGTCTGGCGGTGGAAGGGGTTCGGGAGGCGATCCGGAACTTCCTCCCTGTCGTGGCGGCCCGAGGCGCCGTAAACCTGAGTGCGTGGTTGGATTACGCCTTGGCCGCGTTCCTGGCTACCGGGGCGGTGGCGGCTCTGGGTTACGCCCAGACCCTCCACCTCCTCCCCATCTCCCTCTTCGCCATGGCCGTGGCCGCATCGGAGCTTCCGGAGCTCTCCCGCTCGGGTGAGGAGGGGAGGGCGGTTCTGAGCCGCCGCGTTCAGGCGGCGCTGGAGCGGGTGAGCTTTTTCCTGATCCCTTCTGCGCTGGCCTACCTCTTCCTGGGGGACTTGATCGTCTCCGCCATCTTCCAGACCGGGGAGTTCGGTACGCTGGAGAGCCTTCAAATCTATGGAGTGCTGGCGGCCTACGCCCTGGGCCTCCCGGCCTCCGGCGCCTCCCGGGTCCTTTCATCGGCCTTCTACGCGCTCCGCGATACCGGAACGCCGGCCCGGCTCGCCGTCTTTCGGATCCTGATCTCCCTCTCTCTCGGCGCGGCCCTCATGCTCCCTATGGATCGGGTCACCGTGGGGCATCTGCACCTGGGAGCCGCCGGGCTCGCCCTGGGGGCTTCCGCGGGAGCGTGGCTGGAGCTCACCCTCCTCCGAAGGAGCCTCGCGGGGCACATCGGCCCGCACGGGTTCTCCCGCCGCCGGCTCCTCCGCCTCCTCCTGGCCGGTGCTTTGGCCACCGGGGTGGCCGCCGCGGCGGAGCTGCTCCTGCCCGCCCTCCATCCCCTGCTCCTGGCCGCGGGAACGCTCCTCCCGTTCGGGGTAGCATATCTGGCGATCGCCCACTTCCTGGGCGTCGGATTTCCCCTGCGGTCGCTGGTCCCTGGAACGGCCGGGAAGGATTCCACGTCCTCCCAAGCAGACTGAACTCGCCGTGGACCCAGAGAAGCTCAAGCAGATCCCCACCCATCCCGGCGTCTACCTGTTCAGGGACGAGGAGGGGGAGGTCCTCTACGTGGGCAAGGCCAAGTCCCTCCGGCCCCGGGTTCGCAGCTATCTGCGCCCGGATCCGGCCTCCTCTCCGAAAACCCGGGAACTCGTCCGCCGGATCCGGGACGTGGACACCATCGTGGTGGGGTCCGAGGCCGAGGCCCTGATCCTCGAAGCCAACCTGATCAAGGAGCACCGTCCCCGCTTCAACCTCCAGCTCAGGGATGACAAGCGCTATCCCTATATCAAGGTTACGGTGAACGAGCCCTTCCCGCGGATCATCGTCACGCGGAGGCTCCGCGATGACGGGGCCCGCTACTTCGGCCCCTTCACCTCCGTGGGTCCCATACGCCAAGCCCTGGAGGTGATAGGTCGCGTGTACACGGTCCGATCGTGCCGCTATGACCTGCCCCGGGAGGCGCCGGATCGACCCTGCCTCGACCACCACATCGGACGATGCCAGGCACCGTGCGTGGGACTCCAGAGCGAGGAGGAGTACCGATCCACCATCGACGAAGTCCTCCGTGTCCTGGACGGGGAGGTGGAGGAGGTTCGCCGGACGGTGGAGGTCCGGATGCGTGACGCGGCCGAGGCCCTCCGCTTCGAAGAGGCGGCACGGCACAAGGCCACCCTGGAGGGGCTCGATTCCCTGGCTCGGCAGCAGCGGGTGCATCGGGCGGAGGGCGGTGATCGGGACGTGGTGGGGCTCGCCCGGGACGGGGACCGGGCGGTGGCGGTGGTCCTCAAGGTTCGCCGAGGAACCCTCCTGGGCCGGGAGAGCCACGATTTGGAAGGGATCCCTGAGCCCACTGACGAGGCACTCATGAACGCCTTTGCCTCGGGATACTACCTGGGCGGAGGCGAAATGGCCCGTGCCGAACTCCCGCCGGAGATCCTGGTTCCGGTCGCCCTTCCAGACGCCCAGGCCCTGGAAGAGGTCCTGACGGAACGCTCGGGCCGGAAAGTCCGAATACACGAGCCCCTCCGAGGCGAGAAGAAGCGGCTGGTGGACCTGGCCAACGACAACGCCCGGCACCTCTTGGAGGAGGCCGTGGCCGAAGGTTCGGAAGGGACCCGGGAAACCGACCTGACCCTCTACGACCTCCAGGACCGGCTCGACCTCAAGGTGGTGCCGCGCCTCGTCATCTGCTTCGACATCTCCCACCACCAGGGGAAGGAAGTGGTGGGGAGCGCCGTGGTCTTCGAAAACGGCGTGCCCAAACGAAGCGAGTACCGCCACATGAAGATCCGGGGACAGTGGGGCAACGACGACGTCCGCTCAATGGAGGAGGTGGTTCAGCGGACCCTTTCCCGAAGGAGGGACGAGGAGAGGCCCATTCCAGAGCTTTTGGTGGTGGACGGAGGGTTGGGCCAGCTTGGGGCGGCCGGGAAGGCCTTGGAGGAACTGGGTCTGTCCCACGTGGCCGCGGTGGCTCTGGCCAAGCGGGAGGAAGAGATCCTGGTTCCCGGCTCGTCCTCCCCGCTCCGCCTGAGCCCTCGCGACCCGGCCCTTCACCTGCTCCAGCGGCTCCGGAACGAGGCGCACCGGTTCGCCAACAGCTACAACCGGAAGCTCCGGGGTAGGCGAACGGTGAAAAGCGCCCTGGACGAGGTGCCGGGGGTGGGACCGAAGAGGAGGAAGGAGCTCCTCTCTCGCTTCGGATCGGTCCGAAGGATCGCCGAAGCGGACCCGGAGGAGATCGCCCGCCTACCGGGTTTCAGCGAAACCCTGGCACACAGGGTCGCGGCGTACCTTCGCACTCCCTGAGCCGAGCGGCTCCAGGGCCACCGGAGTTCCGCCCCACGGCGCGCCAGCGCAGGTGCCGTGTCCCAGAGGGCCGGTCGCCCTCGGAGGCAGCGGGAGTTGGACCCCGGAGACGAGGACTTGGTAGAACGGGCCTCTCCCGGGGTGGTTCCGCCCCGTCGGAGTGTCTCGTTCCAACGTCCAAGGTGGAGTCGCCCATGGATTCAAGTGCTTCCCACCCCCTCGTGCGGACCCGTTTCGCTCCGAGCCCGACGGGGGCCCTCCACCTGGGCAACGTCCGGGTGGCGGTGTTCAACTGGCTCTTCGCGCGAAGCAAAGGCGGGCGGTTCATCCTCCGCTTCGAGGATACGGACGTGGAGCGGAACCAAGCCGGTTCCGAGGAGGCCATCATGGAGGATCTCCTCTGGCTGGGTCTGGAGTGGAATGAAGGGCCGGACCGGGGAGGGGAGGGGGCCCCGTATCGCCAGAGCGAGGCCCTGGAGCGCTACGGAGAGGCCGCTCGCTCGCTGGTGGAGGCGGGGAAGGCGTTCCCCTGTTACTGTACGGAGGAAGAGTTGGCCCGGGACCGGACGGTGGAGTCCAGTGGGGCCGCGGTCCACCGCTACTCGGGACGGTGTCGAGGCTTGACGGAAGTCGAGCGTCGGCGGCTGGAGGCGGAGCGCGGAGTCCCGGCCATTCGGTTTCAGGTTCCGGACGCCGAGGTAGCGATCGACGACGCGGTCCGGGGGGAGGTCCGGTTTCCACAGGAGGATCTGTCCGATTTCGTCATACTCAGGCCGGACGGCCGGCCCACGTACAACTTCGCGGTGGTGGTGGACGATGTCCGGATGGCGGTGACCCATGTGATCCGCGGCTCGGGACACCTCTCGAACACGCCGAAGCAACTGCTCCTCTTTCGTGCCCTCTCCGCTTCTCCCCCCACATTCGCCCACCTTCCCACGGTCCTCGGCCCTGAAGGAGGGCGCCTCTCGAAGCGCGAAGGATCCGCCGCCGTGGCCGAGCTCCGGAAGGAAGGGGTTCACCCGGAAGCGGTAGTGAACTACACCTCCCTCCTGGGGTGGTCCCCCCCGTCGGGGGAAGAGGTTCTCACCGTGGAGGAATTGATCCGGACCATGGACCTGGACCGGGTGGGGGCCAGCGATACAATGTACGACCCGGAAAAGCTCCGGTGGATGTCCGGGCAGCACATCGCCCGCATGAGTCTGGAAGAGCTGGTGGAAGCCCTTCGGCCCTTCGTGGACTTCGGCCGCTTTACCCAACTCGGTGGAAATCTTCCAGGGGCCGTGGAGGCCATCCGGACCCGTCTCCGGACGTTCGCCGAAGTGAACGAGCACCTGTGCCTCCTCTATCCGGAGAGCGGTGTAGAGCTGGTCGATGCACGGAGGACGGTCCGGGAGGACGACGGGATGCGCGCCGTGGTGGAGCACGTCTCCCGGCGCCTCCAGGAGGTGGACCCGTGGGATGCGAAGCAGTTGGGGCAGGCGCTCCGGGACGCCGGCAAGGAGGTAGGAGCCAAGGGGCCCGGTCTCTTCCATCCTTTACGCCTGGCCCTGAGCGGCGAGCGAAGCGGTCCGGATGTGAGCAAGGTTCTGGCCGCGCTGGGTCGTGAGGAAGCCCTGGCCCGGCTCCAGAAGGCGCTCGAGGCGTGAATAAGGATGAACCCTGTTCCGCGGGCAGGACCTTGAGTAGAATTTCGGGTTATCTGTTAGCAGGGCACCCGGGGACTCGGTCTCTGCGGGTGCGAACCGCGAAAGGAGTCGGGAGGGCGGGGTCGGTGTCTAAGCATCTCTCCCCGGAAGCCCGCCGGGTCCCAAGAACCCATGAAGCTGTAGATCAGGAGGATGACTGGATGAGTTTCCGCAAGGGATTGGCTGCCACGCTCGGGCTCGCCTTCCTGGCAGGAGGGTGCGCGACGGCCGGGACGGGGGGAGTGACTCCCATGATGGAGGGCGACCTCCCCGAGTGGGTGGAGGAACTCCCCGAAGGCACTCCGCCGGAAGACAACCAATACACGGAAGAGGCGGTCCTATTCCTCCTGCAGGCGCAGCAGTTCGCCGATGGCGAAGAGGCCGAGGAAGGGTTCCAGGATGCCCTGCAGGTGGCTTTGGACGGCATCGAAGCCTACCCGGAGAACCCCCAGTCCTACATGCAGGCCGGTGAGGCCTATATGGGTCTTCGGGACTACGCCGGCGCGGACAGCATGTTCACCAAGGCCGAGGAGCTGTATCCCCGGTACGTGGTCGAGACCGATATGCACCGGGAGGAGGCCTGGATCGACCTCTACAACACCGCCATTGAACACAACGAGGCCGGCGACCTGCAATCGGCCATCGATTACTTCGAACAGGCCCACCAGATCTACCGGCTCCGGCCCGAGGCCATGATCAACCTGGGTGCGGCCTATACGGAAGTGGGTCGAGAGGACGATGCGGTGGAGATGTACACCCAGGCCGCCGAGCTTCTTGACGGGGGGCTTCCGGAATATCGCATGCCCGAAGACGAGGAGCTCCTGGAGGCGTGGGCCGAGCTGGAGGAGGTGGCCGTCTTCAACCGGGCTCAGCTCTTCCTTCGGCTCGAGAACTTCGAGGAAGCCATCGGGGCTTTCGAAGCGATCTTGGAGCGGGATCCCGACAACCTCATGGCCCGGAGCAATCTGGCCGTCTCCCTGGTGGAGACGGGGAGGGATGAGGAGGCGGCGGCGATCTACGAGGAGCTTCTGGCCGATCCGGATATGACGCCCCAGGATCTCTTCCAGGTTGGCGTGGGCCTCTACCAGGTGGACGCCTTCGACCAGGCCGCCGACGCCTTCGAGGCGGTTCTCGAGCGGATTCCCAACCACCGGGACGCCATCTTCAACCTGGCTCAGACCTATTTCCTGGCCGAGAACTGGGAGGCCCTGGAGCATGCGGCCGAGCGGCTCATCGAGCTGGACCCCTACAATGAGGACGCCTACCGCTTCTTGGCCCAGTCCCTGGTGGAGCGTGGTGACGAGAATGCGGCCGTGGAGTGGCTCGAGGAAATGGAGGCCCTTCCTTTCGGTCTCCAGGAGCTGACCCTGCAGCAGGTGGAGGGCGGCTTCGTCCTGGTGGGGATGGTGACCAACCGGACCATGGACGAGGGCACCCCGGTGCGAATCCGCTTCAACTTCACCGACGTGGACGGACAGACGGTGGAGAGCGAAGAGGTCGAGGTGCCGGCGCCGGGGGCCGACGGGGCGGCGGAGTTCCAGGTAGACCTGCCCACGGACGAGGTCCTCTTCGCCTTCGATTACGAGGTGCTCTCGCCCTGACGGTTTCGCTTGACCTATCCGGTCCCGGGGGTACATTTCGGGAACGGATGCGGGCGTAGCTCAGTCGGTAGAGCATCAGCTTCCCAAGCTGAGGGTCGCCGGTTCGATTCCGGTCGCCCGCTCTGGTCTAAGCCGAGGCGGCATCGGCACTTACGCCGGTGCCGCCTCGATGCTTTT
>SKSR01000350.1 GCA_007122885.1 Gemmatimonadota bacterium | reverse complement strand
CGGCACCGGTTTCCCGCTTCCACGCGTCCACCTCCTTCTGTGCCTTTTCCTTTTCCCACCCGTAGCGCTGCTGAAGGGCACCGACCAACTGCTCGTACTTCCCCTGAACCCGGTCCAGGTCGTCGTCGGTGAGCTCTCCCCACTTCTCCCGGACACTGCCCTTCGCTTTGGTCCACGCTCCCTTCGCCTGATCCTTGTTCATGACTCCCGCTCCTGGCTCTAGTGTGATCCGGTTCTGCCGGGACCGCCCATGGGTCCCGGATAGAGTTGAAGCAAACACCATGCCCCGCTGGGTGTCCCACGGAGGACGGAGCACGCCCGTCCTGCCCTGCTTCTGAAAACGAACCCAAGCTCAGGCTGTTGGATCAGGAGCGCGCCCGTGGCTGCGGGGGGACATACCGAGCGGTCCATGACCAGCTGTGTCCTCCTCCCTGGATGCGGGGAATGGTTTCGCTTCCGGGAGGGCTTTTCTCCCCGAGCACCCGTTTCAATGGGCACCTCTCTTGTGACGCACCGAGAGGTGCCCTAGAGTCCGCTGAGCCGAGTCCAGCCTCCCGATCAACCCTATCGGGCCCACGAACCTTGGAACGTCTCGCCCAAGGGGCCGTCGAGCTCCTCTTCAGTCTGCCCGAAAACACCGTCTATGCCCTGGTGATCGCACTCTGCTGGGCCGAAGCCGCGTTCTTCCTCGGCTTCGTGACCCCGGGCGAGCTGGCGATCGCCACGGGAGGCGTGCTCGCGTCGCACGGGCAAGTCTCGCTGCCGATCCTGGCCACGGCCGCCGTCGCTGGGACGATCCTGGGCAACAGCACCGGCTACTGGATCGGGCGTCTGTGGGGGCCGCGGCTGCTGGACTGGCCCCCCTTACAGCGCCCTATGGGGCCCGCGATAAACACCACCCGGAGCTTCCTGGAGCGGCGAGGCGAGTGGGCGATCGTACTCGGGCGCTTGGCCACCGTGACCCGGATCGTGGTCCCGTTCCTGGTCGGGGCCTCTCGCGTCTCGTACGGCCGCTTCCTGGCATTCGACACACCCAGCGTGGTCGTCTGGGCCTCCGGGTGGACCGTGATCGGCTTCCTCCTCGGGGAGTCCTGGCACGTTCTCTGGGACGTGGCCGGGTCGGCCGCCTTCCTCGTCCTGATCCTCATCGTCCTCGCACTCGTCATTCGCTGGGTGGCCGTCCGGGTAGCGGCCAACCAGCGGCGGGTGGAGTCGGCGGCCCGCAACGTTCTTCGAGCGACCGGCCTGGGGGCGCTGGCGCGACCCCTGGGTTCCGCCTTCCGATGGCTCAGTCGGCGCCTGGATCCCAGGCTGGCTCAGGGGCTCAATGTGACCCTGGGCTTTATGATTCTGATGGCCGGATCCTGGGGGGCATGGCTCGTCCTGAGCCAGACGCAGGCCGTCCGGGGGCTGGCCCTCCTGGATTTTCCCGTGCTCGAGTGGATGTCCGCCACCCGGACCGACGACGCCGTCCGTATCTCCCGGGGATTCCTCCGAGCGTTCGATTGGCCCGGAATGCTCGGGCTCGCCGCCGTCCCAGTCTTCATCCTCGGCTCCCGGCTGGGAGGCGGAGCGGCCATTCGGGTTTTGGTAGGAATCTTGGGAAGCGGGATCGGAGCCCTGGCCGTGGACCGCCTCGTGTTGGACGGGGTGGTGCCTCGGGCCGAATTTCCCTCCGTCTCCGTAGCCGTCTCGGCCGCCCTCCTCGTCCATGTCACGGCTGGGGCGGCGGCGTGGGGAGGATGGGGACACGGCGTGGCCGCGGCAGCAGTGGGAACGTTTCTAACCGCCACAGTCGCCCTCGCTACCATCGTAGCCGGATGGTCCGCCCCATCCGGAATTGTCCTGGGGCTCACGTTGGGAATCGTTTGGTGCAGCGCGCTGGAGTTGCAAGCGGTGCTCCTCCGGGGGGAGCCCAGCGGGCAGGAGGGTGAGCCGTGAGGAGCTGAGTCCATCGGCATGCTCCTTGCTCTTTTGGTGGGGAGTGCCGCCCCCTTGCAACCGAACGCCGCGGGAGGCCCGCAGGGACGACGCCTCGGTGGAGCCCTTTGACACCCATTCCCGTCGGAAGCAACCTGTCCAGGCCGGGAAAACGGCCACGGGCCGGCCATCCGTGACCGGAGCACACCGACGGCGACGCGGGGAACCCGGTGGCCTCCTCCCCTCCCTCCTTCTCCTGGGGCTGGTCTGTCTGGGTGGATGCGCATCCACGGCTCCGGAGGCTTCCGTCGGTGAGCCGGCGCCGGCTCGGAATTCAGCATCGAAGGCTCCCGTCTCCCCGGACACTGTGGAGCTTCGACCCTCGCTGGGGACGTACAGGGAGATCTGCCGCCGCCCTGAGGCCGACGAGATGGTGGAGGAAGCCCGCCGCCTCCTCGAGGAAACCTCCTGCACCGCGGTTCTCTGGATCGATGGCCTGTTCGGCGATGATCGCGACCTGGCGACAGCGCGGGGAACATCCGGCCGGATCGGGTTCGTCGCTCGTTACAATCAGTTCGAAGGGATAGACCCGGACGCGCGTGTAGGGCTCCAGTACGAACTCCCGAACCTGGAGCGACGGATCAGGATGTTCCTGGACCGGGCCGATCCCCGGGAGACCGTCGAGGACAGGGGCGGACGATTTTCCTCGGTCCGGTCCTCCTTCCCT
>SKSR01000009.1 GCA_007122885.1 Gemmatimonadota bacterium | reverse complement strand
GGAGCAGGGGGCCGACGTGACGGCGGTGGCCCGGTCCGGCCACACGACCGCGGATATGGCCAACGGGCCGGTGCAGCGCGTGCCCCCGTACCCCGGAGCCATCGAGCTCCTGGAGAGCTTGGGGTCCCACAACAACGAGAACTGCCGCTCCTGCTGACCTCCAGGGAAGGCATGGAGCCTGCAGCCCCTCCGCCCCCGGGAACGTCCCGGGAGGCGGAGGGTTTTTTCGTGATCGGGAGCCCCGGGGCCCGGTGGTCCCCTGCCCCCGCTGTGGGTTCTTTCGGGCCCTCTCGTGGGGCCCGGCCCGGAGTGGGCGGTCCGAAGCCCAAGTAAGGAGCTGATGTGATGGTGTCTCTCCGAGCCCAGGGAGTCCGCCGGTTCGGGCCTCCGGAACCCCTGCGCTCCGGCGGAGGAGCCCTTGTCGGGGCGTTGGTTTTCTGCGCCTTCCTCCTCTTCGGTTGTGGGGAGGCGGGAGAAGACGCTCCCGGGTCGTCGGATGGAATGCTCTTCCCCGACCTGGCCGCCTTCCAGCAGTTGCCGGACGAACCTCTGGCAGGGGCCTCCACGGAGTTCTGGGAATGGTGGGGGGACGGAAGGGCGGAAGTGGCCGGCTACCGGATGCACGTGGAGCGCTACGGCGAGCCTCGTGAGGCGGAGCTGGCTCTCATCTACGTGACGGAGCCTCACGATCGACGGACGTGGATCAAGGACGACGGGGCGGAGGAGCCGTACCGGACCGAGGTCCTGAAGCTCATTTCGAGTGCCACGTTCCTCACGGGATTCTATCCGTACTCGGTGATGACCACGGTGTTTTCCCCGGTGGACCGGTACCGGTCCGAGGCCTTCTCGCCCGTTCGGATCTCCCATTCGGTACAGGAGTGGTGTGGCTCCTATTCCCACATGCTCTTTCCGGGGTCGGATCGCTTTCGCTCGCTTCGCCTCTCCTACTTCGCTCAGCATGGAGAACGGCTCCTGAACGTTGCCAAGGACCCCGAGGCCCTCTACGAGGACGCCCTCCTCATCCAGCTCCGGGAGCTGGACGGTCCCTTCGCCGAGGGAGGGGACTGGGAGGGCGAGCTCGTTCCCGAGCTGTGGCGCCTACGAGCCGGACACGGGGAGCTAGAACCGGTGGATGCCCGCATCCGCCGAGAGGAAGGCGTTCGGGAGTGGGGTGGGGAGGAGGTTCCGGTGACCCGATTCACCCTGGTGGCGGAGGGCTACGAGCGGGTCTGGGACGTGGAGCGGAATCCTCCCCGACGGGTCCTGGGATGGCGGACGTCCACAGGGGACGAAGCCGAGCTGCTGGAGTCGGAGCGGTTGGCATACTGGGAGCTGAACCGGCTCGGCGACGAATCCGTTCGGGAACGGATCGGGCTCCATCCTTCCGGTTCCTTGCCGCCGGGCCAGGAGGTGGATCCCGCGGCTCCCTGCCCCTGACCTCAGACTCGGTCGGCCAACCCTCGTTCCCGAAGGTGGGTCAAAGCTCGCTGGGTGACCTCCTCTTCGGTATCGTCGGTACGTAGCTCCACCGTGAAGCGGAGAGTGGCCGGGGAGCTTTCTTCCCAGCGGGAAGCTACTTCCTGATGGATTCTCCAATCGGCGTCCGACGGATCGTCGGTTCGACGTGCGATCCGGTCCCGGACCACCTCCTCGGGGGTCCGGCACACGATCAGGAGCGTGGGGAGCCCGCTACGCAACCCCTCATCCAGGAACGCCCTCCTCCAACGCTCCTCCCGGAAGGTGGCATCCACGACGATCCTCTCTCCCCTGAAGAGCCGTTCCCGGACTTCCTGCAGGCAGGACCCGTACGTCCGCTCCGTCCACTCCTGGGTGTAGATTCCTTCCCCGAAAGCGGCGGAGGCCTCCGCGTCCGGCTCCAGACCGGCCAGGCCCTTCCGGACCCGGTCGGAGGAGAGGAGGTGGAGCTTCGCCGTTCGGGCTAGACCCCGAGCCAAGGTGGATTTTCCCGTTCCGGGAAGACCGGAGACCAGGACCAGACCCGGTCTGGCGCCAGCCTCCTCGAGCTCGGAAAGGGCCAGGAGCCAGTGGCGGCGGGAGGCCTCCTCGGATGACTTCCGTTCCTCCTCCGGCACCTCTTCTTCGGCGCTGGCGATCCCTTCCACCTTTCCCCTCACGGCGGCCCGGTATGACCGATAGAAGGGAAACAGCTCCCGGCCTTCGTCGTCGCCGGACGCTTGCAAGTAGGTGTCGCTGAAGTCTTGGGCCAGGTCGGGCCGACCATGGTGGATCAGGTCCATGGCCAGGAAGGCGGGGTCGGACACCGGATCGGCGAAACGGAACCGCTCGGAGAATTCGATGCAGTCCACCACCACCAAGTCATCCGGCGGCGGTCGGTCAGGGAAAAGGTAGACGTGATCGAGGTGGAGGTCCCCGTGGGTGTCACAGGGAATCTTCCTTTCTGCCCGGTCCTCCACCAGGGGACGGATCTGCTCCAGCCGGGTCTCGAGGGAGGCTCCTAGCCGTTCGAATACGGGCTCGCTGACGGTCCGGCCCACCTGATCCTGTGACTGGGACAGGTTCTCCCGGGCGTTCTCGGCCACCACGTCCCAGCGTCCATAGCGGGCGATCTCCTCGTTCGAATCCGCCTCCCGGTGGAAATCGGCGATCCGGGAGGCCAGATCCTTCAGGACGGAAGGGTCCAGCCCGTCTCGCGCCAGTCGCTCCCGGAGGGTGGCGCCCTCGGGAAGGCGCCTCATCTTCACCGCGTACTCCACCGGCTCACCGTCCCCCTCCAGCACGAGCCCGGACGATCCCACGGTGATGGGCACCACGTCCAGATAGACCTGGGCGGCCAGGCGCCGGTTCAGCCTTATCTCCTCACGGCAGTAATGGAGCCGGAGATCCAGGCTGGTGAAGTCGAGGAAGCCCAGGTCCAAGGGTTTTTTCACCTTGTATGCATACTCTCCCGCCAGAAAAACCACCGAGATGTGCGTGTGGTGGACCTCCAGGTCGTCGGCTTTGTGGGGATATGCCGCCGGGCTGCTCAGATCTTCGATGAGCCTTCGGAGTTCTTCCATTCCGTTGGTCGTCACCCTGGTTCACCGGAGCTATGGCCCGGGGGTTTCGCCTCCCTGGCCGGAGGGATACGATGGCGAGAACGGGCTTCGGACGGAAGGCTGCCGGGCCGCCCGGGGACCGACCCGGGGGCTGTGGCGAGCCAAAACGGCCAGGGATCGAACTCGACCGGGAGACGAGATGAGTGGCTGGATCGGAAAGGGCGGCCTGCGACCGGGCAAGGTTCCCGGTGTTTCACTGTTGGTAGGGTTGGGACTGGTGGGAGCGACCCTCGGTGGGGGAAGCACCGGTCCCGAACATTCGGGCGTGACCCCCGAGAGGGAGGCCATGCCTGCGAACGGGGGAGGACTGGCGGTGGACGAACGTATTTCGGTCTTGGTGGATGAAGTATCCGAAGAGCGCCTCCGCTTCCTTGTGGACCGCTTGGCCGGCTTCGAGACCCGGCACACTCTTTCCTCCACCGACGATCCGGAGCGAGGGATCGGAGCCGCCCGGGAGTGGATGGTGGAAGAGCTGGAAAGCTACAGCGACCGCCTGGAGGTGGAACTCGAGTGCTTCACGATCCCGCCACAGGGTCGAATCACGCGTGAGGCGGAGATCTGCAACGTGAAGGCGGTCCTTCCCGGTCGGAGCGAGCGACGGGTCTATGTGAGCGGCCACTACGACAGCATCGCCCAGATACCGGAGGACCAGGAAGGGGAGTGGGGCCCCTACGACAACCCGGCTCCCGGGGCGAACGACGATGCCAGCGGCACCGCCCTCACCATGGAGTTGGCCCGGGTGCTTTCCCAGAGCGGACTGGAGTTCGACGCCACCCTGGTGTTCATCGGCTTCGCCGGGGAGGAGCAGGGCCTTTTCGGCGCCCGGCTCCACGCCGAGGAGGCGTCGGACCAGGGACGGCGAATCGACGCGGTCTTCAACAACGATGTGGTGGGGAACACCAAGGGCGGCAACGGGATCGAGGACGGATCCTCCGTTCGGGTGTTCTCACCCGGACCCCAGGATTCTCCGGCGCGCCAACTGGCCAGGTACATTCGGCGGCACGCCGGGGCGTACACCCCTTTCCACGAGGTCCGGCTCATCGCCCGGGAAGACCGATTCGGAAGGGGCGGGGACCACACCCCGTTCAACTGGCACGGCTTCGCCGCCGTCCGCTTCACCGAGCCCATGGAGGACTACTCCCGGCAACACACCGTGGAGGATACGCCGGACGGGGTGGATGAGGGTTATCTGGCCCGGAACGCCCGGGTGAACGTGGCCGGTGTGGGGTCCCTGGCGCTGGCTCCGGCCGCCCCCGAGGTGGATGACGAGAACGGGCTTCCCAAGCTGGACCGGGGGGAGACGGGGTACGACGCCCGCCTACGCTGGGAACGGTCTCCGGGTGCGGTGGCCTACCGGATCTTCATTCGGGAAGCCTGGACCCCGGACTGGGAGCATATCGTGGACGTGGGGGACGTGGACGAGTGGGTGTTTCCCGACCTATCCATCGACGCCCATGTCTTCGGAGTTGCCGCCGTGGGTCCGGATGGGCAGGAGAGCTTGGTGGCCCCCTACGTACGACCCCCACGGGAGGCCGAGTCGGTGGAAGTGGTGGAGTGACGTCACGGAGCGTGTCGTAGGGGAGTGACGGGACCTCCTTGGGAGGTCCCGTCACTCGCGCCTTTCCATTTCGGGATCTTCCCCCAATTCGAATTCGTCGTGGACGGCCCGGACGGCCCGCTCCACCTCCTCTTCGGCGATCAGGCAGGAGACCTTGATCTCCGAGGTACTGATCACCTGGATGTTCACACCCTCTCGGGCCAGGGCCCCGAACATGCGAGCCGCCACTCCCGGGTTGCTCACCATCCCCGCTCCCACGATGGAGACCTTGGCCACCCCCTCGTCCGTCTCCACCGGGCCCGCATCCAACTCGCCCCGGACCCGCTCCATGATTTCGAGGGCATGGACCCGGTCGTCCCGGTTGATGCTGAAGATCATGTCCGTGACCTCCTGTTGGCTCGTGGTCTGGACGATCACGTCCACGTTCACCCCGCCTTCGGCCAGAGCCGAGAAGATCCGGTGAGCCACACCAGGCTGGTCCGGCACCCGGCGGAGGGTGACCTTGGCCACGTTCCGGTCGTGGGTCACGCCCACCACCACCACGTCCTGTTCCATGGGTTCCATCTCCTCCACGACTGTGCCGGGATTGTGGTTGAAGCTCGAACGGACCTCCACTCGGACCTTGTGCTGGGCGGCCACCTCCACCGCGCGGGGTTGGAGTACCGCCGCCCCCAGGGAGGCCAACTCCAGCATCTCGCCGTAGGAGACCCGGGGCAGAAGTCGGGCGTTCGGCACGACCCGGGGGTCGGCGGTGTAGACTCCGTCTACATCGGTGAAGATCTCGCAAACATCGGCTCCCAGGGCTGCGGCCAGGGCAACGGCGGTGGTATCCGAGCCCCCTCTTCCCAGGGTCGTGATGTCTTCCACCTCGTTCATACCCTGAAACCCGGCCACGATGACCACCTTCCCGGCCTCCAGCTCACGGATGAGCCGTTTCGGTTCCACGGCCCGGATCCGGGCCTTGGTATGCACCTGGTCGGTACGGATGCCCCCTTGGGCGCCGGTGAGCGAAATAGCGGGAACGCCCCGGCGGTCCAGGGCCATGGCCAACAGGGCCACGGAGATCTGCTCTCCCGTGGCCAGAAGCATGTCCATCTCCCTTCGCGGAGGGCGGTCGGTGATTTCGTGGGCCTGTCGGATGAGCTCGTCCGTCATATCGCCCCGGGCGGACACGACGGCGGCCACGCCCACGCCCTCCGAGCGCTTCCGGGCGATCCGTTCGGCCACGGCGTGGAGTCGCTCGGCCGTGGCCACGGATGTTCCTCCGTATTTCTGGACGATGAGGTTCGACACCTCGTCCCTCCCTCTCCCGTCGTTCCGTTGGCGGCGGAGCGGGATCCCCGCTCCGAAGGGTTTCCCCGTGCTCTCGCCGGATTGGCCCTTTCGGCCCCGGCCCCGCCATATTCAAGCGAGAAATCTATCAAGGCCGGCTCGCGGAGGAAGAGACGGCCCTCGGAGCGAGAGAAGGGTGTGGGAACTTCCCCCCTTCCCGGACGATTCTGAAGGCTACGGGCCCGCGGCGTCGCCCCGGGCCCGCGACGGAGTCCCTGACCATTCCCTCTCTAGGCGGTGCACCTGACCATGCGCTCAATTCCCCTGCTCGCCGCGGCACTGGTGCTCTGGACCTCCGTTCCCGTTTCCCTGGAGGCCCAGTACTTCGGCCGGAACAAGGTCCAGTACGAGCGGTTCGACTTCCAGGTCCTCTCCACCGAGCACTACGACATCCATTTCTACCCGGAGGCCTCCGAAGTCATCGAGGACGCGGCTCGGATGTCGGAACGGTGGTACGAGCGCCTGGCCCGGTTGCTCGAGCACGACGTCCAGGAATCGAGACCCCTGGTCTTCTATGCCGACCATCCGGACTTCCAGCAGACGAACATTCTCCGGGGGAACATCGGCGAAGGGACGGGTGGTGTCACGGAGGGGCTGAGGGACCGGATCATCATGCCGTTGGGGGACTCCTACGCGAGTACCGACCACGTTCTGGGCCATGAGCTGGTCCACTCGTTCCAGTTCGATATCGCCCAGGGCCGACAGAGCCCCGGCCTTCAAGGGCTCATGCGCCTCCCCCTCTGGTTCGTGGAGGGACAGGCCGAGTACCTCTCCATGGGCCCCGAGTCGTCGCTGACGGCTATGTGGCTCCGGGACGCGGTCCTCCAGGACAACTTCCCCACCCTACGTCAGATGAGCAGGAATCAGCGCTTCTTCCCGTACCGGTTCGGCCATGCCTTCTGGAGCTATGTGGGCGGCACCTACGGCGACGAGCTCTCCGGTCCCCTCCTGCGAGCGGCCCTTCAGGGGGGATGGGATGGCGCCCTGAACCGGGTACTGGGGATCTCCGGGGATACCCTGTCCGCCCAGTGGAAGGAGGCGGTGACGGAGAAGTACGCTCCGCTCATGGAGGATCGGACCCCGCCCGGTGAGGCGGGAACCCTCCTTCTCTCCCCAGAGACCGGCTCGGGCCAGATGAACATGGCTCCTTCCCTGAGCCCCGACGGCCGCTACGTGGCCTTCCTCTCCGAGAAGGATCTCTTCACGATCGAGCTTTTCCTGGCCGACGCCCGGACCGGGGAGGTGATCCGTTCCCTGACGCAGACGACCCGGGACACGCACTTCGACGCCCTCCGGTTCATCGACTCCTCCGGAGCCTGGTCGCCGGACGGGGAAAGCGTGGCCATCTCCGTCTTCGCTCGCGGCCGGAACCGGATCGAGATCTACGACGTGGAATCCGGCTCCCGTTTGCAGAGGGTGGAGGTGCCCCGTGAGATTGGCGAGATCCGTAACCCGAGCTACTCCCCGGACGGGGGGACGATGGTCTTCTCGGGCCAAGCCCAGGGGAGGACCGACCTTTTCGTGGTCGATCTGGAGTCCGGGGAAGTGGATCGTTTGACGAATGACCGGTATGCGGCCCTTCAGCCCACCTTCTCCCCGGACGGTGGTACCGTGGCGTACGTGACGGACCGGGGCCCGGACACGGATTTCGATCGCCTGGTCTTCGGATCCATGGGGATCGGGCTCGTGGATCTGGAGACCAGGGAAGTGGAACGGCTCGCCCCCCTCGGCGGCGCCGATCACTGGAATCCCCAGTTCACCCCCGACGGTCAGGAGCTCTACTTCCTCGCCGACCCGGATGGCTTCAGGGATATCTACCGGGTCTCCTTGGAGACCGGCGAGCTCGTCCGGGTCACGGAGATCGCCACGGCGGTGAGCGGGATCACCGACGCCACCCCCGCCATGAGTGTGGCTCGGGAGAGCGGCACCGTGGCCTTCACCGTATTCGACGATGCCGAGTACCACGTCTACTCCTTGGACGCGGTGGAGGCCACCGGGGATCCGGTGGAGCCTGCGGACCTCCTGGACCCGGAAGGTCGCCGACTTCCCGGCGCCGACTCCCCTGAACGCCCCGGCAGGGTGGAGCGGATGCTGGCCGACGCGGATGTGGGGATGCCTCCGGCCGGACAATATCGGGCGGCGGACGCCCGCCCGGTGGACCGGAGCCTCGGATTGGACTGGGTGGGCCAGCCCACCATCGGAGCCGGGACGGATCAGTTCGGGACGTTCATCTCCGGCGCCGTGGCCGCCAGCTTCTCGGACATTCTGGGAGATCGGAACCTCTTCACCGCCGTACAGGCCCAGGGTGAGGTCCAGGACATCGGTGGGCAGGTGTTCTACCAGGAGCTCGGGCGGCGCTGGAATTGGGGCGTAGGGGTGTCCCATCAGCCGCTCCGGTTCCTCCGGCAGGGTCGAAGGCCGCGGCAGGGAGGCGGGGTCGAGTTCCTTCAGGAGACGCAGCGCCTCTTCATCAGCCAGGCCATGGGGCAGATCCAGTATCCCTTCTCTCCCGTTCGGAGGTTGGAGTTCGGCGGGGGCTACACCCGTTACGGCTTCGATGTCCAGAGGGAGATCTTCGAGTTCGACCAAGGCGGCCGCTTCGTGGGCCGGGAGCGGACCTCCGGGGAATCACCGGACCCGCTCAACCTGGGCGAAGCCTCGGTGGCGTTCGTGGGGGACAACAGCTTCTTCGGGTTCACCTCTCCGGTCCGAGGGTGGCGCTACCGCTTCGAGGTGACCCAGACCGTCGGTTCGCTGGACTTCACCCGGTTGACGGCCGACTACCGGAGGTACTTCGCTCCCCACCAAGAGCTCACCATCGGATTGCGCGGCATGCATATCGGTCGCTACGGCTCCGACGTACAGGAGGGAACGGTGATCCAGCCCTTCTTCCTGGGGTGGGAGACGATGGTCCGGGGCTATTCGGTACAGTCCTTCCAGGTGGAGGAGTGCACGGAAACACCGGACGGGACTTGCGCCGAATTCGAGCGGCTCCAGGGCCAAAAGGTGGGGGTGATAAACCTGGAGGCCCGGGTTCCACTTCTGGGAACGGATCGCTACGGGATCTTCACTTCCCCCTTCCTCCCCTTGGACCTCGTGGCGTTCACCGACGCCGGGGTCGCGTGGAGTGGGGGTGACGAGGTGGACCTTTCCTTCCAGCGGCGGACCGCGGACCGGGTCCCGGTCTTCAGCACGGGGCTCGGCGTGCGGACGAACCTCTTCGGTCAGTTCATTCTGGAGGTCTACTACGCCCAGCCGTGGCAGCGGCCCGACCGCGGCGCGCACTTCGGTTTCCACTTCGCGCCGGGCTGGTAGCTCCTGCCGCCCTGCTCCGGGAGCCCCTACGGGTGTTCCCGGAGCAGGGCTCGGGCCCGGATGTTGATATCCGGGTGGGTGGCGGCCAGGGAGCGGACGTACTCCACGGCCTCCTCGGGGGAGTCGGTCACCATGAGGGCCTCGAGGTCTCCCGGATCGATGGTTCGCCGAGCCACCAGTCGTTCCCGCATGAAGTCCAGCAGGGGCTCCCAGAACTCCGTCCCCATGAGGACGAGAGGGAAGTTCCAGATCTTTCCCGTCTGGATCAGGGTCGCCGTCTCGAAGACCTCATCCAGGGTTCCATAGCCCCCCGGAAGGGCGATGAACCCGAATGAGTACTTCACGAGCATCACCTTGCGGACGAAGAAGTACCTGAACTCCACGAACTTGTCCAGGTAGGGGTTTGGGTGCTGCTCGTGGGGCAACTCGATGTTGCACCCGATGGAAGGGCCCCCCACGTCCCGGGCCCCCCGGTTGGCCGCCTCCATCACCCCGGGGCCTCCCCCGGTCATGACGGTGAAGCCGGCTCTGGAGAGTTCGGCGCCTACCTCCCTCCCGAGCAGGTAATACTCGTGTTCTTCGGGAAACCGGGCCGACCCGAAAACGGTGACACAGGGACCAACGAAGTGGAGGGCCCGAAAGCCCGAGATCAGTTCCCGTCCCACTCGCAGGACCCGGAAGAACTCGTCCAACCGGCTCCGCGGGCCCTCCAGGAAGATTTCCTCGTCCGTGTCGCCGCTTCGCTTTCCCCAGGCTCCGTTGGATCCCGAGCTGGGGCTCGGGGCGGGATCGGCCGGCTTCGTCATGGAGATTCCTCGATTCCGGTGGATGGATGTTCCCCGTCGGCGGGCGGGGGGGCGCGCCGGTCTCCCCGTCCTACCTGGAGCAGGACGAGGAGGAGTGCAGCGTGCAGGGGAAGGGTGGC
>SKSR01000021.1 GCA_007122885.1 Gemmatimonadota bacterium | reverse complement strand
ACTTGGGCGCCCAACTCGGCCGGATGCTCGACACCCTCTTCATCTGTGAGACGGCCCCTCGGGGACGGGAGCCCGGCGAGACCGCGGGCCTGCTTCTGACGGGAGTGGAGGGCGGAGGGGGGGGCTGCCACGCCCAGGTCGTTCTGGCCGAGCTCGACGCCGTGGAGCGGGCCTTGGACGAAGCGTCCCCTGGAGACCTCTTGGTGCTCCTCGTGGACGACATCGAAGGAGTCTCGGAGCGGGCCAAAGCCAGGAAGTTCCGTTGATGCTCCACCGGTCGGGTTGATGTCCCACCGCCACCCGGGGGACCGGCCCCTCCTGACCCACCTCCGAGTGGGCCGGATCTACGCCCCGGAGCAGGTGGATGCCACGGAGATCCTCCTGGCCGACGGGCGAATCGCAGCATTGGGCACAGACCTCCAGGTTCCCAGCGACTGGCCGGTGGATGTGGTCCGAGCCCGGGACCGGACGGCCGTTCCCGCCTTCATCGACCAGCACGTCCACGTCACGGGGGGTGGTGGGGAGGGGGGCTTCGGCACGCGGGCCCCGGAGATCACGGCCCGGGAGATCGCCTGCATGGGCATCGGCACCGTGGTGGGCGTCCTGGGAACGGACAGCGTGAGCCGCTCCCCGGCGGATCTCTTGGCCAAGATCCGGGGGCTCCGCTCGGAGGGGATCGCGGCGTACATGTACACGGGAGCCTACCGCGTCCCGCCCCCCACCCTCACCGGGGACGTCCAGAGGGACCTGGCTTGGATTCCGGAGGTGATCGGCGTGGGGGAGCTGGCCATCTCGGACCACCGGTCCAGCCAGCCGAGGCACGACGAAATCGAACGGATCGTGAGCGAAGCCCGGGTGGGGGCGATGCTGGCTGGAAAGCGGGGTATCTGCCACTTCCATGTGGGGGATGGAGAACGGGGCCTGGAACCCTTGAGCCGGCTCCTCCGGGAGACGGAGATCCCAGCCACCCAGGTGATCCCCACTCACGTGAACCGGAGCCAACGGCTCCTGGCCCAGGCGGCGGATTACGCGAAGGAGTTCGGCGCCCTGGTGGACATAACGGCCTTCGACGACCCGGACGCGGAGAGCCGTGAGTCGGACGGCCGCTCCGGCGGGGACGACGGGCTTTCCGCCTTCCGGGCCGTGGGTCGGCTCCTGCAGCACGGCGTCCCTTCACAGCAGATCACCCTGAGCTCCGACTGCAACGGGAGCCTTCCCGAGTTCGACGACGAAGGACGATACGCGGGGATGCGGGTGGCTCGGAACACCACACTGATCTCCGACTGGCGGCGGCTGGTCCGGGAGGGTGTCCTCCCGCTCGAGGATGCGCTCCCCCTCATCTCCGGAAACGTGGCCCGGGTCCTGGGCCTGGACGAGGGGAAAGGCCGGCTGGCCGTGGGATTCGAGGCCGACATCACCCTCCTGGACGACGAGCTCCAGCCTCGGGAAACCTGGGTGCGGGGGCGCCGCGTTTACGGGGGATCAGCCTCGGTGGATTCACCGATGTAACCTACCAACACTCCAGCTTTCGCGGCCCCCGTGAACGCCTTGAACGGCATCGATCGGGGCCCCAGTCGCGAGATCGCCGGGCCGGATTGGGGGTATCCCTCGCATGCGCCTCAAGGTCTTTCTGATCATCCTTGCGGCGGGACTGCTCGGCCTCGGGTCCGGTCTGTATACCGGCGCGCTCGAGGTTCCGAACACGTGGAATCCATGGGCGCCCATCAGCGTCGCGGAACCTCCCAACTGGTTGACCCGGTTCAAGCTGTCCCGACTGTCGGATGACGACGGGCTCTGCCAGCACGTCCTGGCGGGGGCCACGATGCGCTACCGACCAGTGCCCGATGAGGTGACGGCGCCGGGCTGCGGTTTCTCCAACGCAGTGCGGATCGAAAGCACCACCGCCGTCGTGGAGGAGCCCTTCACCCTTTCCTGTCGCGCCGCTGTGCCCCTGGCGATCTGGGAACGACACGTGCTCCAGCCAGCCGCCCGGGAACACTTCGGGCACGCGGTTGCGGAGCTGGAGCACTTCGGGAGTTACGCGTGCCGGCCGATCGGCGGTCGGGACGACGGGCGCATGAGCCAGCATGCAACCGCAGACGCCATCGACATCGCGGGATTCGTCCTCGGGGACGGTCGGCGGATCCGGGTCCTGAGCGGTTGGCCGGTGGAGGACGCAGAGGCGGAGTTCCTGCGGGACCTTCACCGGGGAGCCTGCCGAATCTTCGACGGCGTGCTCGGGCCAGACTACAACCCGGCTCATCACGACCACCTGCATTTCGAGCAGGCCGGCTTCCGCATTTGCCGGTGACGTCGCGTGCGCTTGCGCGGCAGGAAGCTCATGGGCGAAAGGGCCCCCTGACCGCGGAGTCAGGGTCGGGCCTGTCCCCGGCCCCGAGTTCATCCCGAGCGTCCAGGCGGTGTGGGCCCGCACCGGCCTCCCTCGCACCGCCGGGGTGGAGCGTCCGCAGCGGCAGCGAGCGCCGCCTGCCACCGGCGCCCTCCGCGTCGCCCCTCGAGCCATCCGATCCAGGGCGCTCGGCTCCGCTTCCTCAGTACTAGTGTGGTGTCGCAGAAGTCCCGTGAAGCACCGAGAGCGTCGAAGCGCCGCTCCAGCAAGGCGCGACGACGAGGCATAGCAGCGCTACGT
>SKSR01000285.1 GCA_007122885.1 Gemmatimonadota bacterium | reverse complement strand
CGGGAGCGCGAGGGAAAGGGTCCCTCTTGCCTTGGGGGAATCATTTGTTTATTCCATGGATGTTGGCTCTCGAAGAGGTCCGTGTTTCCGGAGGCTCGGTCACTCGAGGGGCTTCGAGGGCGGAGGTGGAGGGCTCGGGGACGAACCCCGTCGATCCCGGGACCTACTGTCGAGGACATTCGAACAGGGTAGCGAACGATGAAAGGGACGGGATTCGGTGGTGCAGGGCTTCGGGGTTTGGCTCTCTTTCTCCTGGCGCTCGCGATCCCGACCCTGATCTCGCCGCCTCCCGCCGAATCCCAGAGCCTCCGAGGCTCTCCCGCCTCCTTGGACCGGCAGAACGAGCAGGCCCGGGCCCACGACTTCACCTATCTGGAAACCGCTGCGGACGTCCGGCGGTTCGTGGAGGCCGGTTACCTGGTTCCGGTCCGGTCCGGCGACAACTACGAGGTCCTGAGCAGCGTTTCCTTTCCCTACGCACGGCCGGAGGCGCGTCTCTTCATCCGACGATTGGCGGCCCAGTACCGGGCCGCCTGCGGGGAACGCCTGGTCGTCACCAGCTTGACCCGGCCCAGGAACCGGCAGCCTCCCAATGCCTCGAGCCGCTCTGTCCATCCCACCGGGATGGCCATCGATCTCCGGGTGAGCAGCAACGCGCAGTGCCGGAGCTGGCTCGAGTCCACCCTGCTTTCCCTGGAGGGGCAGGGGGTGCTGGAGGCGATCCGGGAGCGTCGCCCGCCCCACTACCACGTGGTGGTGTTCCCCCGCCCATACGCGAACCACGTGGCCCAAGTCACCGGGCAGGATGCGGCCGTCCTGGCTTCGGCCGGCGGGGAGGGGGAGGTGACGTTGGAGTACGTGGAGCACCGGGTCCGCCCCGGGGAAAACCTGACCCGCATCGCCCGCCGCTACGATACGTCCCCTTCCCGGATCCAGGCGGAGAACAATCTCTCCTCCGCTCGGATTCTGGCCGGACAGACCCTCCGGATCCCGGCCTACCGGGAGGGAGGTGAAACCGGTGGAGAGGTTCGCACTGCCGCCGCAGAGCCCATGGAACACACGGTGGGTCGGGGCGAGTCCCTTTGGACCCTGGCCCGCCGCTACGACACCTCGGTCCAGGCGATCCGGAGAGCCAACGGGCTCTCCTCGGATCGTATCCGAGCAGGGGAGAACCTGGTCATCCCCGGCACTGCGGAGAGCGGAGCCACTGTGGTCGAGTACGAGGTCCGGTCGGGCGAGTCCCTCTGGGGCATCGCTCGACAGCATGGGACCACGGTGGAGCAGCTCCGGTCGAAGAACGGCATCTCACCCTCGTCCCGGATCCAGCCGGGTCAGGTTCTGGCGGTTCCGCTGGACGGCCTTTGATCCAAGGGTGACGTCAGAGCGGCTCCGGCGCGTCCGCCTCCACCCATAAGTCGACGGGTTGGAAGGCGTTCACGTCCACCAGTCCCTGGTCGGTGATCTTCAGAGCGGGGATGACTTCCAGGCCCAGAAAGGAGAGGGCCATGAAGGGGTCGTGAGGTTTCGACCCCAACTTCCTCGCCTCCCCCACCACCTTTTCGAGCTTCCGGGCCGTGGTCTCCACCGGGTCCGTGCCCATGAGGCCGCCCACCGGGAGTGGAAGGCGGGCCAGGATCCGGTCCCCCTGGGCCACGACCAACCCCCCTCCGGTCTCCGCCACCGCCCGGGCGGCTGTCTCCATGGATGCGTCGTCCGCTCCCACCATGATCAGATTGTGGTGATCGTGGGCCACGGTGCCGGCGATGGCGCCCCGTTGCAGGCCCATTCCGGAGACCAGGCCCAGACCGATCCTACCGGTGCCCCGGTGGCGCTCCACGACCGCGATCTTGAGAAGGTCCCGTTCGGGGTCCGCCTCCACGTGTCCGTCCCGGGTCGTAGGGAGGAGGTGGAGCTCCTCGGTGACGAGTTGATCCGGAACGGTGCCGATGACCCTGACCGGGCCGGACCCAGCCGGCATACGCAGCTCCATGGGAGCCGGAGGGAGGTGCATTCTCGGTTCAGGAGGAGAGACCTGTGGCGGTGGAGGCCAGGCATCCGGGGCTCCGTTCGAGGCCACCCGTCGCCCCTCGACCCACACCTCCTCCAGATCCAAGTCCTCCAGGGAGGAAGTGACCAGGAGATCGGCCCGCCGGCCGGGGGCCACGGCCCCTCGGTCCGAGAGCCCGAAATACTCGGCGGGATTCAGGGTCGCCAGGCGGATGGCCTCCACCGGGTCGATTCCCGAGGAGACGACCCTCCGGACCATGGCGTCGATCCCACCTTCCCCCAGGAGGTCCGGTGGTTGGCGGTCGTCGGTGCAGAGGGCCACCCGCCGGGTGTTCAACGGGTTCAGCGCCGGGAGGAGGTCGCCCAGGTTCCGTGCGTTGGTGGCCTGGCGGAAGAAGAGGAAGAGTCCTCGACGAAGTTTCTCCGTGGCCTCCCGCGCGGTGGTCGCCTCGTGATCGGAACCGGGGCCCGCCAGGATGTAGGCGTTCAGGTCCCCTCCCGATACCCCGGGCGCGTGCCCGTCCACCACTCGTCCTTGAAAGGCCTCCAGCTTGGCCCAGATTCCCGGGTCGCCGTGGATGGCTCCGGGGAAGTTCATCAACTCCGCCAGGCCCAGCACCCGCGGATGCCCCTCGATCGCCAGGAGGTCCTCCGCCACTT
>SKSR01000318.1 GCA_007122885.1 Gemmatimonadota bacterium | reverse complement strand
GGTCCACCACCACGTAGTCGTAGTGCTCCTGCAGAAACCCCAGGATCTTCTGGAGCCGGTCCGCATCCAGGGAGTGGGGATCCGCGGGCCGGTAGGGGGCGGAAAGGAGCTCGACCCCGCACTCGTGCCGATCGATGTACGAGGCCAGGAGCCCCTCGTCCACCCGGTGATAGTTGTCCAGGAGGTCCACGCTGCTGAAGCGCGGCTCCCGGCCCAGCAAAAGGGCCGTCTCGCCCAGCTCCACGTCCAGGTCTACCAGGAGGGTCCGCTTCCTGGCGAGCTGGTGGATGGCCACGGCCAGGTTCACGGCCACGGCGGTGCCTCCCGTTCCGCCCTTGGGGGCGAACACCGTGAGCATGCGGCCCCGCTCCCGACGGCTCTCGACGGCGCCCCCTTTCCCGGTCCTCCGACGGAGGCGGTCCAGAACCTCACCCAAACGGTCGGCATCCAGGGGCTTGGGGAGGAACTCCAGGATCCCGGCCCCCATGGCCCGGAGGAGGAGCTCCGGCGAGTCGGCGCTCCCGGCCCCCACCACGGCCCGGGCCAGGGAGGAGTCGATGAGGAACTGGGCGAACTTGAGGCCCACCTCCGGGTCCGACTCCAGGTCCACGAAGACCAGGTCGGGCTCAGCCCGACGCAGCTCCTCCAGATGTCCGTCCGTTATGGAGGTGAAGGGCTCCCCCACCTCCAGCCGCACCTCCATGTCCCCCTCGGCGGCGAAACGCTCCGCCAAGCGGGACCGGAAGTCCGGGTCCGTGGAGATGACGGCGCCAGTGAGGACGCCCCTGCCGTTGCCGGAGGCGTGATCCGTGTTCATTCGACGATCCGGAGGATGCGGGGAAGGGGAGAGAGCTCGGTCCACTCCGGGGACGGGTTCACTCCGGTGTAGCTCACGAAGCGGACCCACACGTCCCCTTGGCCCTCCAGGCTCTCTACGAAGACGCCCACGAAGTTCTGGACCGTGACGGGCTTGGCGCCCTGATCGATGTCGGGCCAGTCCTCGGGGTTGAACATGAGCATGGGGCGGATCCTGGGGCTGCTCCGGCACTCGCTCCCGTTCCGGTCCGTAACGCAGTTCAGCTCCTCGTTCCACACCGCGTCCGGATCCTGGTCGATGAGGTCCTGGAAGCCCTGCCGGGTGGGGCCGATCATGTTCCCGGGCTCCTTGATCACCTCCATCTCCTGCTCGTAGACCGCGTCCGGATCCCAGCAGTCGCGGATGGCGCTCCGGAAGTCGGCCCCGCCCTGGGCCCCCGGAAGCCGGATCGGGTAGTAGAACCCGGGTTGAGGCGAGTCCGAGGGCGAGTACATGGTGATCTGGATTCGCCACCCCCGGTCCGGGGTGCCGTAGCCCGTGGGCGGGGGGTTCTGATCCGCGTCCGGCCCCCACGGCTTGTAGAAGTGATCCTCCTCCGGGTCGAAGGTGTCCCCCGCTTCCGGCCACTCGTAGGGCGTGTAGGGCCTCATGCTCCATCGGTCCGGCATGATGAGCGGGAGGACGCAGTTCACCCCGTCCGAGGGCCAAGCCTGGGCCGCGGCCACAGCTCCTACGTCCACCGCCGTGATCCCCAGAACCCGTCCGAAAAAGGTGGCCACCGGGTTGCCGCGCTCGTGGCTCCGGTGAACCCGGACCCGGACCTTCATGGAGTCCAGGATCACATCGATGTCCTCGTCCAACACCTCCAGGCCCTCCCAGCGGACGGGGTTCGCCTGGGCGTAGCTCCGGGCCTGCTCCCGGGCCATCCCTTCGTCCCCGGGGGCGTGGAGGAAGACTCCGGCTCCGGCGTGGGCCCCCGCGTCGGCCGCCCGCTGCGCCTCGCTCCGGGCCGAGTACAGGATCCCCAAGTCGATGGCCAGGGCGGCCATCCCCACGAGGACCACCAGCATGATGGCCACCACCGGCAGCGTGCTCCCCCGTTCGTCCCGGAGAAAGGCGGCATTTCGAGGGCTCTTCATGGTCCTCACCTCCTCCAGACGAAGGGTCCGTCGTCGTCGTCGCCGTCTCCGTCTCCGCCGGCATCGTCCGATCCTCCCTCGGGCGGACCGAGCCGTTCGGGATCCATGAAGTCCACCCACTCCCACGTCTCCAATTCTCCCGTGGGCAGCTCCGGTGCCTCCTCGTCCGGGCCCACCAGGTGGGGGGTCACCAGGACCAGGAGCTCGGTCTGCTCCTGCCGGTACGAGGTGGACCGGAAGAGGGCCCCCAGAATCGGGATGTCGCCCAGGACGGGCACCTTCCGGACGCTCTCCTGGAGCTGGCTGTCCATGAGGCCGGCGATGGCGAAGGTCTGCCCCTCATCAACCTCCACGTTCGTGTGGGCGCGACGGGAGAGAAGGACGGGGACCCGGAAGCCGCCGACTTCCACCCCTCCCGCGAAGTCCAGGGAGGAGACTTCGGGCTCCACCTCCATTCGGATCGTCCCCGCGTTCGTGATCTGGGGCGTGAAGCGGAGCCGGACGCCGAACTCCTGGAACTGGATCGTCACCGCACCGGCCTGGGCGCCCGCCTGGACGACCGGGTAGGGGAACTCTCCGCCGGCCAGGAACGAGGCTGTCTCCCCCGGCAGGGTCAGGAGGTTGGGCTCCGCCAGGCTCCGGAAGAGGCCCTCCGACTGAAGGGCCTGGATGAAGGCCGCCACGTTCGAGCCCTCATGGAAGAGGAAGAAGTT
>SKSR01000100.1 GCA_007122885.1 Gemmatimonadota bacterium | reverse complement strand
TGGAGCGATGGACCGACGCTTGGTGGAAGAGGATGGGTGGACGGTGGAAAACCGCCAACGACCTCAAAGGTAGGGGATGATGGAAGAGATTCTGGTTCCTCTCGACGGCTCCCGCTTCGCCGAGTACGCCCTTCCCGCGGCTCTCTCCGTCGCCGATCGCTCCGGTGCGCGATTGCGGCTGGCCTCGGTGGTGACCGACGTCCCCCCCGTTCCCTTCACCCGGGCCGGGGAAGGGCGCGTCCGTGGGTGGTTCGAAGAGGCTCGCTCCCGGACGGAGCAATACTTGGAGAAGGTGGGGGAGAAGGTGAAGGAGGAGGCCGGGGGGAAGTTGGAGGTCCGGAGTCAGGTCCTGGTGGGCCCTGCCATCCGGATGCTGGCCGGGGAGCTGGAGGAGAGCCCCTCCACCCTCCTGGTGATGACTACGCACGGCCGAGGGCCCCTGGAACGAGCCTGGGTCGGGAGCGTCACCGACGGGCTTGTCCGGCGGGTTACGAACCCGATCCTGCTGATGCGACCGCAGAAGGGAGGGGAGGCCGATCTAGGAGCGAGGCCCGCCTTCGAGCAGGTCGTCATTCCTCTGGATGGCTCTGAGACGGCGGAGGCGATCCTGGACTCGGCGGCCGAGTTCGTGAGTCTCTTCCAGTCGCAAGTCACCCTCCTCTCCGTCCTCCCGGAGCCGTTCCCTGTGGGCTCCAGCTACCTCCCGCACGTGGTGGAGGAATCGGTGGATCGGGATGCCCAGAAGAAGGGCTTCGAGGCCTATCTCGACGAGATCCGAGGGCGATTGGAGGGGAAGGCCCGTTCTGTGAGCACGGTGGTGGTGGATGCGGAGGAGGTGGCCTCGGGGATCCTCTCAGAGACCGAGCGGCGCCAGGCGGATCTTGTGGCCATGTCGACCCACGGGCGCAGCGGTGTGACTCGGCTGGTCGTCGGGAGCGTTGCCGACAAAGTGATCCGGGGCGGATCGGTTCCGGTATTCGTGCGGCGAGCCACCTGACCGGCGGTCGGGGATCCTCCCTCCGGCCCCGCCGGCGGGCACCTATTCCAGATCGGGTCCGTCCGCTTCCTCGCCAGGCCCGGTCGGTCCCTGCGCCGTCACCCGACGCTGCCCTCGGTCCCGGATATTTTGCCCGGAATGCCCTCCTTCGGAACCTTCTCGGGCGGGCTATTGTGGACGGGTGCGTCGTGGACCGGCGAACCCGATTGTGAGGGTACGAGGGTGAAGTGGAAGGTGGCGCCGTCGCCCGGTGTGCTTTCGACCCAGATCTCTCCGCCGTGGGCTTCCACGATGTCGCGAGCGATGGTGAGGCCCAGCCCGATCCCACCTCCGCGGCTCTTTCGACCCCTCCAAGAGGGCTGAAAGACCTGGTCGATGGCGTCCCTCGGGATTCCCGGGCCGCTGTCGGACACGGAGATCCGGATCCGGTCCGGGAGTGGGTCCACTCGGACCTCCACTTTGGCGCCCGCTTCCGAGTGCTTCACGGCGTTTCCGACCAGGTTCGAGAGCACCTGGACGATCCGGCCCTCGTCGGCGCGAACGACGGAGGTGGAAGCTTCGGCTCCGTTTCGCTCCAACCGGACGGACCGCATCCCGGCCAGGGGCTCGAGCAGGGCGACCGCCTTGTCGATCATGGGCGCCACGGGTTTGTCACCGAACTCCATCGTGAGGCAGTCCGCCTCCATGCGGCGAACCTCCAAGAGGTCCTGGATGAGTCGTTCCATCATCGCTGCGGACTTCCGGATGGCATCCAGATAATAGCTCCCCCGGTCGTCCTCCGGAGCTATGGACCGCTGGAGTCCCCGGGCCGCCAGGGAAAGGGCCTGCAGCGGATTTCCCAAGTCGTGGGAGACCACGGCCAGGACCTCGTCTCGGCCCTTGAGGGCCCGTTGCGCGTTCCGGTACAGCCGCGCGTTCTCCACCGCCAAGGCGGCTCGTCGGGCGATCTCCTGGCCCAGGACCATGTCTTCTTCATCGTACGGTCGTGCCGGGTTGCAGCTGCCCAGGAGAATGGTGCCCACGAGCCGCCCTTGGGCTTCCATGGGGAGGACCAAGTACGCGTGCAGGTCCAACTCCTTCAGGAGGTCCAGGTGCTCCCGGCTCTGAGAGACGGCCCTGAGGTCCTCCGCTCGGACGGGGCTTCGAAGCTCGGGCCCTCCGCCGCCCAGGGCATGGGACATGAGGTGTGGGCGGCTTCTTTCAAGAGGAAAGTGGTAGAGCCTTCGGGCCAGCTCCGCCCGATCCGGGTCACAGTGGGCTACCTCCAGGCGCTCGACTCGCCCGTCGGGCTGGATGATATCGACCACGCACAGGTCTGCCATCCCCTCAACGGAAAGCCTGGCCACGTTCCGTAGGGTTTCCTGGTAGTCCAGGGAGGCGGAGAGGATCTCTCCGGCTTCAGCCAAGAGCTCTTGTCGCTCCTGGGCGCGAACTTGTGCGGAAATGTCCCGGAGCAGGGCGGCGTAGATACGTTCTCCGGACACCTCCAGCTTGACGATGGAAGCCTCGGCGGGAAACACGGAGCCGTCCTTTCTCAGTCCGTTGATCTCGTGTCGGTCACCCATCTGGCGGGCCTGTACCGGTGACTGGCCGAACTCCGTCACGTGTTTCCCGTGGCGGGCCCTGGACGATTCCGGAAGAAGGAGGTCCAGTGGCCGTCCCATGACTTCGTCCGCCCGATACCCGAAGATCTCCTCTGCTCCTTTGTTGAAGAGGGTGATTCTCTGGCGCCCGTCCACGCACACGATGGCGTCCGGCGCCAGGGCGACCACTCCCCCCAGCTTCGCGGCTCGCGTTTCCAGGGCCCGAACGTGGGCCTTCCTGTCCTCCTCCCTGGAGGTATAGTCTTCCATACGGGCTTCGGCCCGACGTCGATGGGTCACATCCACGGCGGTGGCCAAGACGAACTCGCCGGGGGCAGGGGGCGGGGGGAGGGTCCTGGTGTTCCACGCCAGGGTCCGGGTCTCGCCGGCCCGGGTCACCCAAGGGTGCTCCACACCCACCAGGCTGTGTCCCTGCATGGCCCGCTCGAAGGCGAGCCTGGCCCGGTGTCCCTCATGGGCCGGGATGAGGACGTCCCAGAAGGGAGTTCCGGCGACTTCGTCTTCTCGGTAGCCCGAGAGCTCTTCGCTGGCCCGGTTGAAGAGGACGATTCGCCCCTCCCCGTCCAAGACCACCACCAGAGAGTCGATGGTTTCCAGGATGGCCGGTAGGAGCTCGTATTCCAGGGAGGATGTCGTCATCAGACCACACCGGGCGTCAAAGGGTGCTTTCAGCGGTCTCCTCAGAATGATACGGGACCGATAGGGTTCAGGAAACTGATGTCGGGACACAACACAGGGTCGCATTGTCCGAACGTGGGCTGTATTGTCACAGTCGCTCCCCGCGGCGGCGGCGCCCCGTGCTTGGTCGGCTGGCGCCGGCCCACCATCCTTCGGCGTTGGACGACGGCACATATCTTGATCTCGATTGAGGTGGGCTCTCACGGAGCCTCCGGACTGTCCGAACATCTCAGCGAGCGAAAAACAAAGGAGTCGAGCGTGCGCACTGTGGCTGACGTCATGCAGAAGGACGTGATCACGGTTTCCCGGAACACCTCGGTTCGCGAGCTCATCCAGCTCATGACCGAGGAGTCCATCAGTGGTGTCCCGGTGCTGGACGAATCCCGCCGGGTGGTCGGGGTCGTATCCCAGACGGACGTGGTCCGTCTAGCGGCCAGCCAGCCGGAGCTTCAGGACGACGGCGACGAGGTGTTCCCGGCGGCCTACCTCTCCTCCGAGGACGAGACCTCCGAAGACGACTGGCCGGAGGCCTTCTTCACCGCTCCCGAGGAGTGGGGCTTCGTACCGGCCCCGAGCCTCTCGGGGGTTCCGGCGGCCCCCTTCGACGATGTCCCGGTCACCGAAATCATGACTCCGGTGGCGTATGCGGTGTCCCAGGAGATGGAGATTCCCGAGGCGGCCCGCTTCATGGCGGATGGGAGGATCCATCGGGCCCTCGTTGTGGACGACGATACACTGGTGGGTATCGTGACCACATTCGATCTCCTCCGGGTGCTGGCGGAGGGTGGGGGGTCGGGGGGCGGATGAACGAGAAGGGCACCGCCACCGGGTCGCGAAGCGCGGTCGGAGACCGGGAGCAGGCACCTCCGTATCACGCGCCTCGGACCAGGTCCGTTCTGGTGGTGGAGGATGAGACGGTGATCCGGGACCTTCTCGTGGAGGCCCTATCCGAGGAGGGCTATCGGGTCCATGCGGTGGCCTCGGGCGAGAAGGCTCTGGAGGCCTTGCAGGAGCGCCTCTACGACCTGGTCCTGCTGGACCTGAACCTTCCAGGCATAGGGGGTCTGGAGGTGCTGCGGACGGCTCCTTCGGTCCAGACGGACGCCCAGTTCCTCGTGATGACCGCGTTCGGCTCTGTGGACACAGCGGTGGAAGCCATGAAGCTGGGGGCCTTCGACTACGTGACCAAGCCCTTCCAGATGGATGCCCTCCTCCTGACCCTGGAGCGTGCTTGCCGGGAGTCGGATCTGCACCGAGAGGTGGCCCAGCTTCGCGCCCGGGTGGCTGACGAAGTCCGGAATCGCATGGTGGGCCGAAGCCCGCCGATGCAGCGGGTATTCGACCTGATGGAGCGGGTCGCGCCCACCCGGGCTTCGGCACTGGTGGTAGGGGAAACCGGGACGGGCAAGGAGTTGGTCGCCCGAGGAATCCACGACCTTTCGAACCGGGCCCGGAAGCCCTTCGTAGCCCTGAACTGTTCGGCGCTTCCCGAAACGCTTCTCGAGTCCGAGCTGTTCGGTCACACGAAGGGCGCCTTCACCGGAGCCGTTCAGGGCAAGCGGGGCCTTTTCGAGATGGCGGCGGGAGGGACGTTGTTCCTGGACGAGATCAGTGCCGTGTCCTCGGCTATCCAGGTCAAGCTTCTCCGGGTGCTCCAGGAACGAACAATCCAACCGGTGGGGGGGCGAGAGCCCATCCCCGTGGATTTCCGCCTGATCGTCGCTACGAACGAGGACCTGGCGGAGCGGGTTCGGAGTCACGGGTTCCGCGAGGATCTCTACTATCGTCTGAACGTCTTCCCCATCCGGGTTCCTCCTCTCAGGGAGAGGGTCGAGGACATTCCTCTTCTGGCCAACTACTTTCGGCTCAGGTTCGGTGAGGAGAACGACGTCGAACCCCCGGCCCTCACCCGGGAGACCGTGTCCCGGATGATGGCGTACCCATGGCCCGGAAACGTCCGGGAGTTGGAGAACTTCATCGAGCGTGCCGTGATCATGCACGCCGGGTCCCGCTCCATTCCGTTCGAGCCACAAGGCCCCCCCGTGGAGAAACTCGCCCAAGAGCGGGAGCTGGCGGATCAGGGAAGGTTGGAGGGTTGGACCCTGGATCGTCTGGAGAGGGAGTACATTCTGGAGACCCTGGAGCTGACCCGCTGGCACCAAGGGGAGGCCGCACGCATCCTGGGTATCAACCGTAGGACGCTCTATCGGAAGCTGAAGCGGTACCGGAAGGAAGGGGTTGTCGGGGGCGAGGGAGGGGACCGAGGGCCCTGACGAACACGTCCACGAACATTCAGATGAACCAACGGCTGGAGGGGTTGTTCCCATGGCGAAGCTGTTCGTAGGGGTGGATCTGGAGGAAGGGTACGGCGGGCCCGTGGAGTGGGCGCAGCGGTTGGCCGAGTGGACCGGGTTCGAGCTGGAGTTGGTCCACGTCGTGGAACGGGTTCCGGCGGAGGCCGGGGTGCAGGCCCTGCGCTCGCGGCGTCCCGAAGCCCTCCAACGAATCCTGGACGAGGCGGAGCAGGAGGTTCGTCAGCGGCTGGTGGAGTGGGGAATCGAGGGCGCGGCCGACCTGCCTGTGACGGTCCGTATAGGACGGCCGGCCCGGGAGCTTACCGCCCGGGCAGCCGAGTCAGAGGAGGGAGTCCTGGTGCTGGGACCGGGCCGCCGCCGGTGGATGGACACACTTCTGGGAACGACTACGGACCGGGCGCTTCGGAAGGCCAAGGTGCCAGTGGTGGTGGCTCGAGGGATTCTGGGGGCACGCCCCGACCGCGTTCTGGCTTCGGTGGATCTCTCCGAAGGATCCGACCTGGTGCTCCGTGAAGCCCGCCGGTGGGCCTCATCCCTGGATGCGAGCGCGGTGGCCTACCACGTACCTCAACCCCGATGGACCAACGCCTTCCTGGAAGGCCGGCGCGAGCACGTCTACGACGAGATGTTCGAGAGTCCGGAGGAGATGGAGGAGCGGGCGAGTAGCGAGTTGACCGAGCTGTTGAGCTCCGTCGGGCAAGGGGATGGAAGGTTCGAGGCGGAGCTGGGAGAGTCACGGGCCGATCCGGCCGAAGCCCTCGAACGACGGCTTTCCAAGGGGGATGTGGGACTGATGGTCATGGGGACCCACGGCGTGGGAGGGGTCGACCGTATGATCCTGGGAAGCGTGGCCGAGACCCTGGCTCGGAGGTCCCCGGTCCCCGTGGTCGTGGTGCCTGGGCCATGAGCCAGCGCCAAGATCGAGCTCCGGGTGAGGGGAACCAGGAGGGGAGGGATCTCCTGGGGACGGTCGTAGTTCCCCTGGACGGTTCCGAGTTCGGGGAGCAGGTCGTCCCACTGGTGGAGGAGTTGGCGCGTCGGGCGGACCGAAACACCGAGCTCCACCTCGTCCACGTACATGTGTCCGTTCCCGTCTTTTTGGAGGGGATCGCCACGGTGAACCCGGAGCTGGAGCGCGACCGGGAGGAATTGGAGGAGCAGTATCTATCGGCGGTTCGGGACAACTTGAGCTCTCGTTGGCCCGGTACGGTGCGAACCGCTCTCCTGCATGGACCCATCGATGAAACGGTGGAGCGCTACGCGAAGGAGGAGGGGGCGGGTCTCGTGGCTATGACCACCCACGGAAGAGGCGGGCTGAGCCGAATGTGGCTGGGTGGAGTGGCCCACCGCCTCATCCGTCGCCTCGGCAGTCCTTTGCTCCTGCACAGACCGGAGGATGGCGTCCCCGCGCCCCCGGACCTGAATGGGCCCATCCTGGTTGCGCTGGATGGATCGAAGACGGCGGAGGCGGCCCTGGGGCCCGCCGCGTCCTTGGCCCGGGCGTTGAAGAGCCCCCTGCACCTGATCCGGGTTCTCCCGCCCTTCTTTTTTGTGGGCAACCCGACCCTGGCTTCAGGGAGGACCGGTTCCCAGGAAGCCAGAGCCCAGTTGACCGACGCGGCTCAAGAGTACCTGGACCGCGTCGTGGCTGCCCTGATCGAGGGCGGCGTGGAGGCCCGGGGGGGAATACTTTACGACGTTCCCGCGGCCCAGGGGATCCTGGACACCGCCAATGAAGTGGGAGCCGGGCTCGTGGCCATGGCCACCCACGGTCGCGGCGGGCTCTCCCTGGCCCTCATGGGGAGTGTGGCCGACAAGGTGGTCCGTTCCGCCGAACGTCCCGTCCTCCTGCTGCGACCGGAGTCCGGAAAAGGTTGATTCGCCCCGGAACGCCGAATCCCTACGCCGCCACGATTCGGGCAAAATCGAGCCCGGAGATGATGCCAACGGCCTCTCCCGAGCGGGAGACCACGAGGCGCCGGACATCCATGGCGGCAGCCTGGGCGGCCGCCCGGTGGATCGCCAGCCGTTCGTCCAGGACCAGAACGGCGGGATTCATGGCGTCCTCAACACGTGTGTCGCCCGGAAATCCGGTGGCGCCCAGCGCCTCCTCCTGTGTGAAGATTCCCACCGGCCAACCCTCGTCCACCACCACGAGCCCCGTGACCTTCGCCTGGCCGAGCCGGTCGGTGGCCAGGGATAGGGGCTCGGTGGCCCGGACCGTGAAGAGAGGGGACGACATGATCTCGGAGAGGGGGCGGTTCACTCGCTTCTCGCGGATTGCGTCCATAAGGTCCCGGGTGCTCACGATCCCGACGGGGACATCACTGTCGACGACCACTACCCGGTGGCGGCGCTCCTTCACCATTCGACGGGCAGTCTCGGCCAGGGGCGTGTCCTTCTCCGCCACCACCACCTCACGGGTCATCTCGTCCTCGGCGGTCCGGTCGGGGAGCGTGAGAAGCTTGGCTCCATGGCGGCCCCCAGCCTCTCTTCGGCCCACCCGAAGGAGATCCGTTCGGGATATGAGGCCCACCACTCGGTCCTGGTCGTCCACCACCGGCAAGGCGGAGATGCGGTGATTGGCCAGTCTCCGACGGACCACCTCCAGGGATTCGCCGGCACGGGCCACGATGATCGGCTTCGTCATGTAGAGCTCTACCGGAACCTCGAAGTTCGCCATCCTCGCTCCTAGTCGTTTTGTCGGTTTCGTTCATCGTCCCCCGAGCCCGGAACCGAGCAGGGGGCGGTCCAAGTGATCCAGACCATTCCGGGCCACGGGTCCGCTCACGTTCCTGTGCCGGCCAGGTCCGGCGGTCGCTCTTGCAAGCTCCGGGCCTCGGGATGCGGTGTGCCTCCTTGGGCTACCCCCTGTCCGAATTATGATCCAAAGCCGGTTGTGCCGACTCGGGCCATCCACCATCATTCCATTCGAATCCGAGGGGGCCGACTGCCGAAGTCGGGCCCCCAGCGGCTTTCGGGAGCGGATCGGAGCTGGTGTTCCGACTGGTCTTCAAAACCAGCTTGCCCGACCGGAGGTCGGGCGGGTGGGTTCGATTCCCACACGCTCCCGCCACCGGGCCGGGAGCGGAGCCCCGCGTCGGGGTTCCGCTCCCGGAGCGGGCCGTTGCACGCCATACCTGCCGTCCATAACGTTGCCGCCTTCAGCTCGCCTCGGCGGCGGCATACGCCTTGGCTCATATGGACCCCGAGACCTTGAGCAGATCCACCCTTGGAACCCCTGTTGGTCATCGTCAATCCCACGTCGGCCGGTGGTCGCGGGCGACACGTCCGGGGGCCGTTGGAGGCGACCCTGGAGTCCCGGGGATTGCAATATCGCTTGGTGGAAACCGAGGGGGTGGGGCACGCGGCCGAACTCGCTCTCCAATGCGTGGAACAAGGCGAGGTGGAAAGGATTCTCGTGGCCGGTGGAGACGGAACCCTGCACGAAGTGGCCAACGGCCTCCTGGCCACCGGGCCTCGGGAGGATTTGCCCGTCCTGGCCGTACTTCCCGTAGGCACGGGCAATGATTTCCATCGGATGGTAGGTGGGGACCGGAGGGTGGAAAGTGCGGTGGCGCTTCTGGAGACGGGGAGGGTGCGCCGGTTCGACGTGGGCAGAGTCAGATGGGATGATGGGGAACGTTACTTCGTGAACCTCATGGGCGTGGGCATCGACGTGGAGCTCCTCAAGCGTCGCCGGGCTTTCGAGCGGCTCCCGGGGCTCCTTCAGTACTTCGCCGCCCTGGCTTCGGCCCTGGCCCACTTCGATCCTCTCCCTCTCCGGGTGGTCCTGGAGCCGGGCTCGGATGGATGTGGGGCGGAGGGTCCGGGGTCGGAGGTGATGGAGGCTCGGAGCATGCTCTCCGCGATTACCGTGGGGCCTTCCGTGGGCGGAGGCTTCCTCCTGTCCCCCGGGGCGGTTCCTGAGGACGGGCTCCTCGACCTCTGTTTCGTGGAAGCCATGGGCCCCTTCGCCATTGCCAAGAACCTGCCCAAGGTTCTCCGGGGAACCCATGGGTCCGCTCGGGAGGTCCGCCTCCGGCGCTTGAAGAGGGCATGCGTGGCGGCTCCGGACCGGCGACCCCTCTCCTTCGAGCTGGATGGGGAGCTGGTCTCCGAGACGACGCGTTCCCTGTCGGTGGAAGTCGTTCCCGGGGTGCTTCCCGTCCTCAGGTCTCCGACGGACTCCGACGGGTGAAGCCGGTCACGGTGGTCCGGTCCCTCGTTTCCCTGGCGAGCCTGTTGGCCTGCGCTCTTTTCCTTTTCCCCGGTACCGGGCTCGCCCAGGTCCTGGAGTCCGCGGGTGGAGAGGATTCCCGATGGGAGAGGAGCGCGGACGAGCTCCGAACGCCCGCCTTTCCTGGGTCATGGGTACTCGGGGACGACGAATCGGACGTTCCGCCGGTCACGCCGGCAGGCGCCTTCGTCCGTTCCCTCCTCGTTCCGGGCTGGGGTCACGCCGCCGTGGGGTCGTACGGTCGAGGAGGGGCATACTTCTTGGCTCAAGCCGCCACTCTATGGATGGTGTTTCAGAGCCGTTCCCTTCGGACGAACGCAAAGGAGCTGCGGCGGATGGAAGCTCACTCGGCCAGGGACCGGTTCGCGGCGGAGGGCGTAACCGATCCCGCGGAACTTCGGCAGATGGTGGCGGCGGATCCGGCGGTGGAGGGCCGGCAGGAGTTGGAGGAGGCCCGGGCACAGCAGGTGGAGGACTGGACCGCCCTGGCCGTCTTCATCGTTCTGCTGAAC
>SKSR01000337.1 GCA_007122885.1 Gemmatimonadota bacterium | reverse complement strand
GGGGGGTCGAGCGTTCTGGGAACCTTCGGGTACGTGGCCGCCGGGCTGGAGTTGGCCGAACAGGTGGCGGACGGTGAGCTTCCCGAGCCGGATTGGGTCCATGTGGCGTGCGGGACAATGGGAACCGCGGCGGGGCTAGCCGTGGGCCTGGCCATGGGAGGGCTCTACGCCCGGGTGAAGGCCGTCCGTGTCGTGGGTCATCTGGTAGCGAATGAGGGGGCCTTCCGGCGCCTCCTGAGCGCGACCCTCCGGCGGGTGATGAAGGTGACGGGGCATGCACCTTCCCTCCACGACGTGATGGGCCGGGTCCACCTCGATCACGGGCAATTGGGGGAGGGGTACGGGAAGCCTACCCCGGCCGGCGAGGAGGCGCGGGCCATCTTGGGCGAGCGGGGGGTCGAGCTGGACCCCACTTATACCGCCAAGGCCGGGGCCGGGTTGTTGGCTTCCGTTCGCGAAGAGCCGCAAGCGGTCCACCTCTTCTGGCACACCCTGAGCGCCTCCGTGCCCGATGTGTCACCGGGTCCCCTCCCTCCGAACGTACCGGAGCGACTGCGCCGGGTCTTGGAGGAGGAATGAACCGGGAGAGGAGACGCCTGGTGGCGGTTCTCCTGGCGGCCGGCTACGGAACCCGTCTCGGGGAGTTGGGCCGGACCACTCCGAAGGCGCTCCTCACCCTCCCCGGGACCGAGCAGCAAGTCGCCGACCACTTGATTGGACGGATTCGCTCGATTCCCGAGCTTTTGGAAGTGGTTCTGGTGACGAATCGTCGGTTTCGCCCCACGCTGGAGGAGTGGGCTGCTTCGGTCCGGGACGACCTGCCCGTCCCCCTCAGGGTGATCTGCAACGGTACCCGGGAGCCGGATGAACGCTTGGGTGCAGTACGCGATCTGGCCTTGGCGGTTCAGGGGTCGCCTGGGGACCGAGACTTCATGGTTCTGGCCACGGACACCGGGTACGACTTCGCCTTGGCCCCTTTCGTCCGGGCCTTCCGGGATCGAGAGGAGGCCGATCTCCTGGTGCCCTTGATCCGCGAGGACCCGGGGACCCTCTCCCGGAGGGGCGTGGCCGCGCTGGACCGGGACGGATACCTCGTCGACTTCCAGGAGAAACCCCGATCGCCCCGGTCCAGGGACACGGTGCCTCCCCTGTACCTGATGCGGAGCCGCGCGGTCCCCACGGTCCAGGCGTACCTGAGGGAAGGAGGTGACCCGGACGCGCTGGGATCACTTCTGGAGTGGCTGGTGGCCGCAGGGCTGGCTCGTGTGGGCGGGTGGAGGGCGCCCGGCCGGCGGTGGGATCTGGGCGACCCCGGTGCCCATGACATTTCGGAGCCAGAGCCCCACGGCCGCGACCCGGAGGGGCCTTGATCCCGTCAGCGGAGGCCGTCGGGGTTCGGTTCGCGCATGATCCGGACCTGGCCCGGAAACCGTATCTGGATCTGGGGGGTTCCCTCGTGCTCTTCCACCTCCCCCAGGATGCAGATCGCCGCTCCCGCGTAGAGCTGCTCGGGGGGGACCTGGAAACGATCCCGGTCCCTGCCCCACACGATGCCGTCGAAGGTCTGGTCGGGATGGGGGCGGCCAAGGTTGATGAAGGTGGGTTGGCCCCGGATGTCCCGGGCGAAGTTTACCCGGGCCACGGTGCCGCAAACCACCGCCCGCTGGCCCACGTACCGGTGGGCGGTCTCGGCCGGTACCGTGGGGGCCTCGCGGAATTCGGCAGGGTCGAACGTTCTGTCCGCCCCCTCGGGCCCCGAGACCCGCCTAGAGAGGAACAGCCCGGCCACCAGGATGGCCAGGATGGCCATGGGAACGGTCCGTCGGAGCTTCCGGAGCATGGATTTATGCGAGGGTGTTCGGGGTTCCGACCGTAGCCTTGGAACCCCGGAAACCGGTTCCGGGCCCCCGGACCGGAACCGGTTCCATCAGTTCCGGACCAGCTTTTTGTACTTGATTCGATGGGGCCGATCGGCCTCCGCTCCCAGCCGCCGTTTCCGGTCCTTCTCGTAGTCCTGGTAGTTCCCCTCGAACCAGACCACCTGGCTGTTACCCTCGAACGCCAGGATGTGCGTGGCGATCCGGTCCAGGAACCATCGGTCGTGGGAGATGATCACCGCGCACCCGGGGAAGGTGGTCAGGGCTTCTTCCAGAGCTCGAAGCGTGTCCACGTCCAGGTCGTTCGTGGGCTCGTCCAGGAGGAGGACGTTCCCTCCGGACCGAAGGAGCTTGGCCAGGTGGAGCCGGTTTCTCTCCCCTCCCGAGAGGACGCCCACACGCTTCTGCTGCTCCCCACCCCGGAATCCGAACCAGGAAAGGTACGCCCGGGAGTTCACCTCGGCCTTTCCGAAGTCGAGGAAATCCTCTCCCCCCGACACCTCCTCCCATACCGTCTTGTCCGGATCCAGCGCCTCTCGGCTCTGGTCCACGTAGGCGAGCTCGGCGGTGGGGCCCACCACGAGCTCCCCACCATCCGGATCTTCCTCTCCCACGACCATACGGAAAAGGGTGGTCTTCCCGGCTCCGTTGGGACCGATGACTCCCACGATGCCGCCGCGGGGTAGGTCGAAGGAGAGGTCCTCCATGAGGAGACGCTCGCCGTAGCCCTTGGTCAGGTCCTCAGCCTGGATGACCAGCTCTCCCAGGCGAGGTCCGGGGGGGCTGAGGATCTCATGGCTTTTGAGGGTCTCCCGCTCGTCCT
>SKSR01000074.1 GCA_007122885.1 Gemmatimonadota bacterium | reverse complement strand
TCGATCCCTCCCACAAAGTCGTTCGGGTCGAAGGACGGAGCGGAGTAGAGGGCCAGAACCCCCCCGTCGGCGGCGTCCAACGCCACCACCGCACCCCGGAGGGTGTCCGGAAAGATCTCGTGAATCCATTCCATTAGCTCCAGGTCCAGGTTCAGGTGGAGGTCCTCCCCGGACTCCGCCGGTGTGTCGAGCTGCCCCTCGAAGGACCCGACGATCCGCCCCACCGCATCCACCTCCACGTAGCGAACTCCTCGGTGCCCCTGAAGAATCTCCTCGTACTGCCGCTCCACGCCTTCCTTCCCCACGATCATTCCCTGCTCGTAGCCGGAAAAGCGGGGCATCTCCAGCTCCTGGGACGAGATCTCACCCACATAACCCAGTGCGTGAGCGACGGCCGGCCCGGAGTTGTAGCGCCGTCTGGGCCGCATCTCCATGAAAACGCCCGGAAACTCCATCCTCCGCTCCTCGAGAGCCGCCACCTCGTCGTACCCGGCGTCCGGCTCCACGAGAAGGGGGAGGCGGGGGTTCCGGGCCGCTGTCTCCACGAGGGTCTCGACCCGGCCGTCGCTGAGGCCCAGGTGAGGTTGGAGGCGCTCCAGGGTCCCCCGAATGGAGTCCAGCGGCGCGGGAAACAGGGAAACGGAGTAGGACGGGACGTTGTCCGCGATGATTCGTCCCTCCCGATCGAAGATCGTTCCACGGGGCGCCGGGACCGGGAGGACCCGGAGTCGGTTCGAGTCGGCCTGGAGGGTCCAGGTGGTGGACCGGAGGACCTGCGCCCGGAAAAAGCTGGCTACGAGAAGGGCCATGAGGAGGACGAGGAAGCCCGTAGCCAGCTGGGCTCTCCTGCGCCTGTGATGCGGAAGGTTCTCGCTCTTCATCGGGTCGCGTCTTTAGAATCGCCGAAAACGAACACGAGGGCGGCTCCCACCAGGGCAGCATATACGGCGGCCACAGGAGCCTCCACCAGGAGGGTCCGGGCCGGAACACCCCGGACCTCGTCCGGGCTCGCTAACCAGTGGACCAGGTCCTTGAGCCACTTTCCCGCGGCGATATAGAAAACGAAGAACACCATCGAGTCCCCCATGAAGAGGTCCCGAGAGCGCGCTCCCAGAATCCCCACGAGGGTCAAGGCCACCGCGTTGGCCCCGAACGCCAGGGCCGAAAACGCGTCCTCCAGGAGCCCCAGCGAGCAGCCAACGGCCGCCGAGGTTCCCATGGCCAACTCCCGGGCCGCCAGGAGAAGAGCCACGGCGAGGAGATCCGGCGCCCAACCGGCGGCTCCGAAGCCCACATGAAGGAGGAAGTGGAAGACCGGCAGGAGCCCGACGACCACCCAGAAATTCCACCTTCCTCTCACGCCGTCAGCCCTCGACCCCCGGATCGCCCCCGTCCCCTTCTGGTGAACCCCGAACCGGGCTGTCCGGTCCCCCCTCGGCGTCGTCCATCTCTCCCCCTTCCCCGTTCTCGAACTCGGACTCCGGGGCCCGTTCGTCGGCACCGGGAACCCAAAGATCGGAGGCCTCCCACTCCCCTTGGTCGCCTCCGGCTCTGGTCATGACCAGCACGTGGGAGACCTCGGCCGGTTGGACCGCCGGGTGGAGCCAGTAACTCCGCCGCCACCCTCCCTCGGCCTCCTGAACCGAATGCACCCGGCCCAGCAGGATCCCTCGAGGATAGACGCTGCCCCGACCGCTCGTTACGATCGCCGTGGAATCGGGTAGCTCCGTGTGATAGGGAGTGCCGGTCAGCAGGAGGCGGTCTTCCTCCCGGAAGCGGCCCGCGTAGGGCTCCACCATCCCGAAGGCTTCTCCTTCCACGGACATAGCACTCACGCGGAAGTCGGGATGGGTCCAGTCCATGGCCATGGCGGAGTTCCGTCGAACCTCCCGGATCACTCCCACCAACCCCTCGGCCGCTACGACCGGGTCGTAAACCTGGACGCCCGCCTCCTCACCTATATCCAGGAGGAACATGCTCTCCGAGCCCTGCGTCCCCGGGCGCACCACCGTGGCCGGCTCGAACGTGGGCCCGGCGCGCTCCCGGAGATCCAGCAACCCTCGCAGCTGGCGGTTCTCCTGTTCCAAGGTCCTCCCGGACTCCAGGACCGCTACGGTCGAGTCCAAACGAGCCTGCAACTCATCGATCCGCACGGCTCTGACCCGGGTCTCCGCGATGGTCTGCTGGGTGAGCACGAAGGGCTGGAGAACCGAAGCCCGGAGTGCGGAAGCCACCGACTCCTGAGCTTCGGTAGGGAGGTAGAGGGCCACGGCGGCGAAAGCGATGGAAACGGCGGTCAGGGCGTGCTGCCGTCGGCCCTTCCTTTCGTCGCCTTCAGGTTGATACGAGGCCATGGTGCCGGAGGTCCGCTGGTCCGGGGACAACCGGTAGGGCCTTCATGATTCGGCCCCCCGGATTATGTGGAGAGCACTCCCCTGTACTTCTGGATATCGTCCAGGATCCGTCCGGCCCCCCGTACCACGCACGTGAGGGGCTCCTCGTCCACGTGGATGGGGAGGTTCGTCTCGTGCTGCAGGAGCTTGTGGAGACCTCGGATCATGGCCCCACCTCCGGTCATGGTGATTCCACGATCCACGATGTCCGACGAAAGCTCCGGGGGAGTGATCTCGAGCGACCTCCGTACCGCCTCCACGATCGATTGGATGGGCTCCTGGATGCACTCCCGAATCTCTTGGGAGTGGACGGTAACGGTCTTCGGAATACCGCTCACCAGGTCGCGGCCCTTCACATCCATGCTTCGTTCCTCACCGAAGTCGAAGGCCGAGCCGATCTGGACCTTCACTGCCTCCGCCGTGGGCTCACCGATAAGAAGGTTGTAGTTCTTCCGGAGGAAGGTGACGATGGCCGTGTCGAGTTCGTCTCCCCCCACTCGAATGGAGGTGTTGGAGACGATTCCGGAGAGGGCGATGACGGCGATCTCCGTGGTTCCTCCCCCGATGTCGATGACCATGTTGCCGGTGGGGGTCTCGATGGGGAGCCCCACGCCCACCGCAGCCGCCACGGGCTCGGCCACCATGTACACGGCCTTGGCCCCAGCCGCGATAGCGGAGGACCGGACGGCCCTGCGCTCCAGTTCGGTGATGCCCGAGGGGACCCCCACCACCACTCGGGGCTTGATCCGGAAGATCCTCTTGGCGGTCACCTGTTTGAGGAAGTGGCGGAGCATCATCTCCGTCACATCCACGTCGGCGATGACCCCGTCCTTCAGGGGACGAACCGCTTCTATATTCTCGGGAGTGCGGCCGAGCATCCGCTTGGCCTCCAGGCCGATCCCGAGAATCTTCCGGGACCCCTTCTCCACAGCCACCACCGACGGCTCGTTCAAGACGATCCCCTCGCCCTTCACATAGACGAGGGTGTTGGCGGTGCCGAGATCGACTGCGATGTCGTTCACGGGGACGAACGACCCGGAATTGAGCCACTTCGAGAAGGAGGCCAACGCGTCAACCCATACAACCCTTGTAAGGGGGGGAAAAGTGATGTGAGAACGGAGCGGAACGACCCCTCCGCCTGGGAGGGTGCCGGATGATAAGCGTGCTTGATGAGGAGTGCAAGACGGCAGGGCGCCGCCCGTTGCGGGGGTGCGTCGTGCATCTACGCAACCCCGGTGCTACCGAATCCGCCGTCCCCTCGGCGGGACTCGCTCACCTTGGTGACCTCCTCCACGGCTGGGACCTCGAAGCGGGAGAAGACGAGTTGGGCGATTCGGTCCCCCCTGCGAATGGGAACCGGTTCGGGACCCAGGTTCTGTAGGAGGACCCGGAGCTCCCCTCGGTAGTCGGGGTCGATGGTCCCAGGCGCGTTGGGGAGGGTGATACCATGGCGTGCCGCGAGCCCCGAGCGGGGGCGGACCTGACACTCCAGCCCCGAAGGAAGCTCGAGGACGAGACCGGTCCCCACCCCGCGAACCTCGCCCGGGGCCAACTCGAAGTCAGCTTCGGCCGAACGGACGTCGTAGCCCGCAGCCTCCACGGTGGCGCGCTCGGGGAGGGGGAGGTCGGGGTTGGCGGCGGTCCTCAGGAAGCGAACCGTGGTCCCACCCACCCTACCGCTCACAAGATCTTCTCCACCGCCGTGACCTTCAGGTCGAAACCCTCAGCGAGTCCCGGATAGGTCACCCGGCCCTCCACCACATTGAGCCCCAGAGCCAGAGCCGGATCTCTCCGACACGCCTCACGCCACCCTAGATCCGCCAGACGAAGGGCATACGGGAAGGTGGCGTTCGTCAAGGCAAGAGTGCTCGTCCGGGCCACGGCTCCCGGCATGTTCGCCACACCGTAGTGGATCACGTCATCCACCACGTAGATGGGGTCTTCGTGGGTCGTGGGTCGGATCGTCTCCACACACCCCCCCTGGTCCACCGCCACGTCCACGATCACCGAGCCGGCCTGCATCCTGGTCAGGTCCTCCCGGAGCACGAGGTTCGGCGCTTTCTTTCCAGGAAGAAGCACCCCTCCGACCAGGAGATCCGCCCCCTCGAGCTGCTGACGAATGTTATAGCGGTTGGAAAAGAGGAGATCCACATTCTCCGGCATGATGTCCGCGAGGTGCCGGAGGCGGGGAAGAGAGATGTCCAGTATGGTGACGTGGGCTCCGAAGCCGGCGGCCATCCGGGCGGCGTTGGCGCCCACCACCCCACCCCCGAGGATGACCACCTTGGCCGGAAGGACCCCCGGAACCCCCCCCAAGAGGACGCCCCGGCCACCGTAGAAGCGTTCCAGGTACTTGGCCCCCTCGAGGATGGAGAGCCGCCCGGCTACCTCACTCATGGGGGTAAGAAGGGGGAGCTCCCCGTTGGGCCATTGAACGGTCTCGTAGGCCACGGCCACGGCCCCCGACTCCATCATAGCCCGGGTGAGTTCCTCGGAAGCCGCGAAGTGGAAGTAGGTGAAGACGACCTGGCCTTCCCGGACCAGGGTCCACTCGGAGGCCACGGGCTCCTTCACCTTCACGATCATCTCTGCCCGGGACCAAACATCCTCGGGCCGATCCACCAGCTCCGCCCCCGCGTCCTCGTAGAGTTCGTCCGGGAAACCGCTACCATCTCCCGCACCGGATTCCACCAGGACCGTGTGTCCCGCTTGAACCAGACCTTCCACACCCGAAGGCACCAGGGAAACCCTGTACTCGTTCGCCTTCACTTCCGTGGGTACGCCGATGACCATGGAACCCCGCTCGTCTCGGTTCAGTGCACCGGGGCCGGCCCCTTCATCCTCCCATGGCCGGGAGGTCGCCGTTGCCCCATTCCGGTCCCCCTCCATTTCCCCCCGTCGGGCCCAGGCGAAGGACGAACTGCTTCTCCGGGGCCAGAAACTCAACGGCCACCTGCAGAAGCTCCTCCGGGGTGACGGCATCCACCTTCGCCAGCAGCTCGTCCAGGGTGAGGTAGGGTTGTCCGTAGAGGGCGAACCCCGCCAGCCGAAAAAGCCGGGAGCTGGTGGACTCCAAGGATAGCATGACCTGGCCCTTCACCTGGCGCTTGGCCCGCTCCAGCTCCTCCGGGTCCAGACCCTGGCGGGAGATCAGCCCCAACTCCTCCTCGATGGCCGCCGTGGTCCGGTCCTCCCACCCAGGACGGGTACCCACGTACGCGCCGGACACCCCTCCCTTCGAATAGAACGACTGGAAAGAAAAGACGGTGTAAGCCAGCGCCAGCTCCTCCCGAACCTTCTGGAAGAGTCGCGAGCTCATCCCCCCACCAAGGGCGGAAGATAGGAGGATCAAGGCGAAGCGCCTGGGATCGGTCCTCGGGGGCACGATGCTCCCGAAAACGATGTGGCTCTGAGCCGAGTCTCGTTCCACTCGGACCTCGGGAGGGGGGGGGGAGAAGGAAACGGGCGGAACCCCCGGCCGCTCGGCAGCGGGAAGGTCACCGAAGAGCTCGGCCACCTGCTCCACCACCCGGTCGTGCTCCACCCTGCCCGCCACTCCCACCACCAGGTCGCCGGCCAGATAGCGAGCCCGGTGCAGCTCGCGGAGGGACTCAACCTCCAGTGACCCAACACTCTGCCGGGTCCCCAGGATCGAGCGCCCGTAGGGATGATTCCTCCAGAGGTGCTCGCCGTGAAGCTCGAAGACCAAGTCGTCCGGAGTGTCCTCCACGGTGGCGATCTCTTCCAGGACCACCTCCCGTTCCAGCTCCAGGTCCGCCGGCCTCAGTAGGGGACGGCGGATCAGGTCGGCCAGAACCTCCAGGGCGTGGGGAAGATGCTCATCCAGAACCCGAGCCTGGTAGCTGGTGTGCTCCCGGCTCGTATAGGCGTCCAGAGCCCCTCCCACACTCTCGAGGGCAAGCGCGATATCCCGGGGCGAACGGGTCTCGGTTCCCTTGAAGACCAGGTGCTCGAGGAGGTGGCTCGCCCCGGATATCTCCGGCGGCTCATGGGCCGCCCCCTGCCGGATCCAGACCCCCACTGCAGCGGAACGGACCCCGGGAACCGGTTCCGTGAGGACCCGGATCCCGTTGTCCAAGACCGTCTCCTGCATGAGGCTGCCGTCGGCGGTCCCGGTGGGGAAAGCCCCGCTGTCGCTCCCCCCCTCCGTTTCGTCCCCGCCCCATTCCGGATCCCGGGTCCGCCCCGTTCGATTCGACCCTTCCCTAGAGCGTCCTTCGGGGGTCATGGATCAGGAGGCGCCGCCCCCTTCGGCAGCCACCGTTTTCTCTTCATCCTCGGCCACGGCGGCCCGGCGGGAGAGGCGCAGTCGACCCTTTTCGTCGATGGCCAGGAGCTTCACCCGGGTCATGTCCCCTTTCTTCAGGACATCCTCGGTCTTCTCCACCCGTCCCTCGGCGAGCTCGGAGATATGGCAGAGCCCCTCCGTGCCGGGGAGGATCTCGATGAACGCTCCGAAGGTGGTGGTGTTCTTCACGGGCCCCTCGTAAATCCGCCCCACTTCCGGCTCCTGCACGATAGCCTCGATCATGTCCCGAGCCCGCGTGCTGGCCTCGCCCGAGACGGCGGCGATCTTCACGAGCCCGGAATCGTCCACCTCGATAGTGGCTCCCGTTTCGTCCTGGATCGCCCGAATCGTCTTCCCCTTCGGCCCGATGATCTCGCCCAGCTTCTCCGGATTCACCTGGATCGTCATGATTCGAGGTGCGTGCTCGGAGAGCTCCTCCCTGGCCTCGGAAATCGTCTGGTTCATGATGTCCAGGATGTGGAGCCGGGCCGTGCGGGCTCGGTCCAACGCCTGCTGGAGAATGTCCCGGCTGAGCCCCTCCACCTTGATGTCCATCTGGATGGAGGTCACTCCCTGCCGGGTGCCGGCCACCTTGAAGTCCATGTCCCCCAGGGCGTCCTCCACGCCCAGAATGTCGGTGAGGACGGCGGTCCGGTCCCCCTCCTTGATGAGCCCCATGGCCACCCCGGCGCAGGCGGCCCGGATGGGCACGCCGGCCGCCATGAGGGCCAGCGAAGATCCGCAGACCGTGGCCATGGAGGAGGAACCGTTGGACTCCAGAATGTCCGAGACGATCCGGATCGTGTACGGAAAGTCGTCGTAGTCCGGAAGGAGGGGCTGGATGGCCCGTTCGGCCAACGCTCCATGGCCGATCTCCCTCCGGGAGGTGCCCCGGATCGGACGGGCCTCACCCACGCAGAAGGGCGGAAAGTTGTAGTGGAGCATGAAGGACTTGGAGATCTCGTCCGGCACATCGATGGAGTCGATGCGCTGCTCGTCCCGGGAGGTGCCCAGGGTGGCCACCGCCAGCGCCTGAGTCTGCCCTCGGGTGAAGAGGGCTGAACCGTGCGTCCGAGGCAACACACCGATATCGCAGGAGATGTCCCGTACCGTGTCCAGATCCCGGCCGTCGGCCCGGAGTCCCTCGTCCAGGATCCGGTTCCGCATCGTCTCCTTCTCGATCCCCCGGAGGATGTCCCCCACCTGGTCCTCGTATTCGGCAAAGACCTCCTCATCCAGATCGGTCTGTAGGGTCCCGGTGACGTCTTCCCGAATGGAGGCCAACGCCTGACTTCGCTCGGCCTTGTTCGGAATGGCCATGGCGTCGCCCACCCGCCTGCGAGCCAATTCCTCCACCTTCTCCTGGATCGTGGGCTCGGGAGCCTGGGACACCCACTCCATCTCGGGCTGCTGGAACTCGCGCAGGATCTCCTCCTGAAGGGCCACGAGCTCCCGGATCCCGTCATGGGCCACCTCCAGGCCCTCCAGGATCTCCTCTTCGGGCACCTCCACGGCTCCACCTTCCACCATCATGAGGGCGTCTTTGGATCCGGCCACCACGATGTCCAAGTCCGAGTACTCGAGCTGCTGGAAGGTGGGGTTGAGGATCCAGTTGCCCTGGATCCGGCCCACCCGAACGGCGGCCAGCGGCGTCCGGAACGGAATTTTCGACATGTTCAGGGCCAGCGACGCCCCCGTGAGCCCCAGGACGTCCGCATCGTTCTCCTGGTCCGCGCTGAGCACGTTACAGATGATCTGCACCTCGTACATGAACCCCTCGGGGAAGAGGGGCCGCAGGGGGCGATCGATCTGGCGGGCCGAGAGGATCTCCTTCTCCCCCGGACGCCCCTCCCGCTTGAAGAACCCTCCCGGAATCTTCCCGGCCGCGTAGGACTTCTCCCGATACTCCACCGTGAGGGGGAAGAAGGGAAGGTGGGTAGGCTTGTCCTGGGTGGTGGCTGTGGCAAGGACCACCGTCTCGCCGAACTGGACCACGCAGGAGCCATGGGCCAACTTGGCCATCCGTCCGGTTTCGATGGTGAGGGTCCGACCTGCGAACTCGCGTTCGATTCTCTTCATGCTGTCCTTTTCCGTTTCTCTGCCGCGACAATTCTCATTCGCCCGTCCCGGCAGGGGGAGGGGCGGATTGATGATTCGCGAGCCACGTCGGTGCCGGACCCTTCCGGCCGCCGCCCCACGGCGGCCGATCCGAGACCGGAGGTGCCGGACCCGTTCGGGTCTCGCGAAAAGAAAGACGGCGGGCCGGATACCGGCCGCGCCGCTGGCTCCCCCGAGGGAGCTACTTCCTGAGGCCCAAGTCTTCGATGAGCTCTCGGTATCGCTCCAGGTCCGTCCGCTTCAGGTAATCCAGGAGCTTTCGCCTTCGTCCCACCATCTGGAGCAAACCCCGACGACTGTGATGATCCTGCTTGTGTCCGTCGAAGTGGGCCCGGAGTCGATCGATCCGGTGGGTCAGAAGTGCGATCTGTACCGGGGCGCTTCCCCGGTCGTTCTCGTGGAGGGCGTACTTCCGAATGATTTCTTCTTTTTCCATGATCCTCTGCTTTTCGTCCGCCTCCGCAGGAGACTGGGCTGCAAGGGAAGCACGAGAGGGAGGGGAATTCTCCGGCACGATTACGATACCGGGCACGAATCCCGTCCCCCAAGACCTACGCTAGCCGGTAATGGTACTGAAATCCAGCGACAGGAGCAACCGTCGCCCTCGGCCGCGCTTAGCGCGGAGGTCCGTCCTCCGATCCTTTCTCGCCGACCAGGATCGTCCGAGCCTCCTCCACATCCGTGGCCAACTGATCCGCCAGCGCCGTCACATCCGTGAAGGGACGGACCTCACGCAGGTGCGAGACGAAGTCCACTCGGATCTCCTCACCGTAGAGGTCCCCCTCGAAATCGAGCAGATGGAGCTCGGTAGTGGGGGGAGAGCCCTGGAACGTGGGTCGCGGCCCGATGTGAAGTGCCCCCGGTCGTGGACGGCCCGCCACCACTCCCCAAACGGCGTAGACACCTGCAGGAGGAATCAGCTTTCCGTCCGCCTCCACCTGCAGGTTGGCCGTGGGAAAGCCCAATTCCCGCCCGCGTCCGTCTCCCCGTACCACGACGCCCCGGAAGGAGTAGGGTCGGCCAAGGCATCTCCGAGCTTCGTCCATCTCCCCCACCGATATGGCTTTCCGGATCCGGGTGGAGGATATGGCCCCTTCGTCGACAGTTTCCGGGGGAACCACGTCCACTCCGAAGCCCAATTCTCCACCGATCTCCCGTAGTGTATCCACATCCCCGGAGCGACCTCGGCCGAAGCCATGGTCGTACCCGATCACGAGCTCATCCACACCGATTCGTCCCACCAGAACCTCCTCGACGAAACGGCGGGGAGAGTAGGCGGCGAGCGTGGGTGTGAACGAAATGAAAACCGCATAGTCGAGCCCCGACTCGGCCAGGATCTCCTTCTTTTCCAAGGGGGTCGTCAGAAGGGGTGGAGCCACCTCGGGTTTGACGATCCGGAGCGGGTGGGGGTGGAACGTCACCAGGACGCTCCTCCGATCGCTGCGCCGGGCCCGCTGGTGGATCTCCTGCCACGCCGACCTCGCAGCCACGGCGTTGGCGCTCATGGCCGTGGAGAGAGGTCTGGTGTGGGTCGATTCGTCTCGTTCGGTGGATCTTTTTTCTGCCGCGCTGTGCTG
>SKSR01000221.1 GCA_007122885.1 Gemmatimonadota bacterium | reverse complement strand
GGTGGAGCACTGTCCGATCTGCTCCGTCTGACCTTCCAGTCCACCCCCGCCATCCATCTCCTGACGTTCGTGGCTCCCCCGCCCCCCCTTGACGCCGAGCGGCGCTTCTATTTCCATTCATGCGGATGGATTGATGAAAGGGAGTCATGGTACAAGCCACCGACGGAGTCCTTCACCACCTGAGCACGCTGGCGGACGAGACGCGGGCCCGTCTCCTCCTCCTTCTGGAGAGGAGCGAGATGACCGTGTCCGAGCTCTGTCAGGTCGTGCAGATCCCCCAGTCAACCGTTTCCCGCCACCTGGGGGTCCTCTCCCAGGAAGGATGGGTGACGGCCCGATCCGAGGGAACGAGTCGCCACTACCGCCTGGCCCCGTCCCTGGACCCCACGGCGAAGCGGCTCTGGGAAGCGGTGAAGGACGAGGTCTCCGACGGAGCCATGGCCCGGGAGGACCGAATCCGAGCGGAGAGCGTCTTGGAGGTCCGGGCGCAGCGGTCCGAGACCTTCTTCTCCTCCCAGGCCGGGCGATGGGATCATCTTCGTCGCGAGCTCTTCGGAGCACGGGCGGAGCTTCAGCTTCTTGCCGGACTTCTCGACCCTGAGGAAGTGGTGGCGGACCTGGGCTGCGGGACGGGCCAGCTCACCCGTCTTCTGGCCCCCTACGCGAGTCGAGTGGTCGCCGTGGATCGGTCCCCGGAAATGCTGGATTTGGCGCGTCAACGCCTGCGGGAGTACTCGAACGTGGAACTCCACCAGGGAGAGCTGGAGACGCTCCCGTTGGAGGCCCAGTCGGTGGATGTGGCGATCTTCGCCCTGGTTCTTCACTATGTAGTGAATCCTGGGCGTGCCTTCGCGGAAGCCCACCGGATTCTTCGACCGGGGGGACGCCTACTCATCGTGGACATGCAGCAGCACGATCGAGCCGCGTTCCGGGAGGACATGGGCCACGTCTGGCTCGGCTTCTCCCCCGACGAGCTCGGAGGATGGCTGGAGGCGGCGGACTTCCGATCGCCGGTTAGGGACGCGCTCCCTGCCGACCCGGAAGCGGAAGGGCCGCTCCTCTTCTCCCTGAGAGCCTTCCGGTAGAGGAAGCCGGAACGCAACGGAAATAACGAGAGCACCGAGGGTCTCCCATGGAGGCCCGAATCTTCGAACCCAGACCCAGGAAGGAAAACATGTCGACAGCAACCAAGACGAACCCCCTTCTCAGCAGAGAGCTGGACGGCGAACCCGACTTCAAGGTGAAGGACATCGATCTCCACAAGCTCGGCCGGGAGGAGATCCGGCTGGCCGAGGAGGAGATGCCGGGCCTCATGGCCCTCCGAGAGGAGTACGGTGACTCCAAGCCGCTGGCCGGCGCCAAGATCATGGGCTCGCTGCACATGACCGTGCAGACGGCCGTCCTCATCGAGACCCTCACCGATCTGGGCGCCGACGTTCGGTGGGTATCGTGCAACATCTTCTCCACCCAGGATCATGCGGCTGCCGCGGCGGTGGTAGGGCCCGGCGGCACGCCGGACAACCCGCAAGGCTGTCCCATCTTCGCATGGAAGGGCGAGACCCTGGAGGAGTACTGGTGGTGCACGGACCAGGCCCTCAAGTGGCCCGACGGAAGCCCGCCGAACCTGATCCTTGACGATGGAGGCGATGCCACGCTCCTCGTCCACAAGGGCGCCGAATTCGAGAAATCCGGGAAGATCCCCGACTTCGACCCGGACAATGAGCCCGAGGAGTGGGGCGTGATCCTCGACCTGCTCCGGAAGGTCCAGAAGGAAGACCCCACCCGCTGGCAGCGGACGGCCGAGGCGGTCCGGGGCGTCTCCGAGGAGACGACCACGGGGGTGCATCGCCTCTATGAGATGAAGAAGGAGGGCAAGCTCCTCTTCCCGGCGATCAACGTGAACGACTCGGTGACGAAGTCCAAGTTCGACAACCTCTACGGTTGCCGGCACTCCCTCACCGACGGAATCCTCAGGGCCACCGACGTGATGCTCTCGGGCAAGGTCTGCGTGGTCATGGGCTACGGCGACGTGGGCAAGGGTTCCGCCCAGGCCCTGCGTGGCCAGGGCGCTCGGGTCCTCATCACGGAGGTCGACCCGATCTGCGCTCTCCAGGCCGCCATGGAGGGCTACGAGGTGGTTCGATTGGAGGACGTGGTGGAGACGGCCGACATCTTCATCACCTCCACGGGGAACAAGGACGTGATCACCGTGGAGCACATGGAGCGGATGAAGGACAAAGCCATCGTGGGGAACATCGGGCACTTCGACAACGAGATCGATGTGGCCGGACTCTACAAGCGGGGAATTGAGCGGAACAATATCAAGCCTCAGCTCGATGAGTTCATTTTCCCCGACGGCCACAGCATCCTCCTCCTGGCCGAAGGACGGCTCCTGAATCTGGGCTGCGCCACTGGGCACCCGAGCTTCGTCATGTCGGCTTCGTTCACGAACCAGGTGATGGCTCAGATCGAGCTTCACCACAACGAGGACGAGTACGATATCGACGTCTACATGCTGCCCAAACACCTGGACGAGAAGGTGGCCCGACTCCATCTGGACAAGCTGGGAGTGAGGCTCACCGAGCTGACCGAAGACCAGGCGCAGTACATCGGAGTGCCGAAGGACGGTCCGTACAAGCCCGAGCACTACCGGTACTGATCGCCACTCGTCGCCCTCCGGCCCGGTTCGGAGGGCGACGCGTCATTTTCGGGCTCCCCCCCGGCGCGG
>SKSR01000097.1 GCA_007122885.1 Gemmatimonadota bacterium | reverse complement strand
CTGCGCTCTCCCGCCTCCACGACGGCGGACTGCCCTACCTATCCATCCTTACTCACCCGACGACGGGTGGGGTCACCGCCTCCTTCGCCATGCTCGGCGACGTACATCTGGCGGAACCCGGGGCCCTCATCGGCTTTGCCGGTCCTCGGGTGATCGAGGAGACGATCAAACAGGAGCTTCCGGACGGATTCCAGCGCTCCGAGTTCCTTCTGGACCACGGTATGGTGGACCGGATCGTGGACCGAACGGAGCTTCGGGAGACGGTGACCCTCCTCCTGCGCCACATGACACCGGGGTGGCAGTCCCGCCCATGAGCGCATCTCCTCCGGGCGGGGGCGGCTCCATCGTGGGGACCCCCTTCCGGATGGAGGAAGACCTGGCGGAACGGCTCTTCCCTCCCGAGCCCTCCGAAATCGAGTGGGGACTCGACCGTACCCGGGCCCTTCTCGCCGAGCTCGGGGATCCTCAGCGTAGTGCCCCCGTCCTTCATGTAGGGGGCACGAACGGGAAGGGGTCGGTGGCGGCGCTGGCGGCCTCGGTTCTCCAGGCGCACGGCCTCAAGGTGGGCCTGTACACTTCCCCGCATCTCCTGTCGCTCAGGGAGCGATTCAGGGTGGACGGAGCGCCCGTTCGCGACCAGGTCCTCCTCTCGGAGGCCGAGGACGCACGACCCCTATTCGAAGCCGCCGGGGCCTCTCACTTCGAGGCGGCCACGGTGCTGGCCTTTCAGGTTTTCCGGCGGATGGAAGTGGAGGTGTGCGTGGTGGAGGTGGGGCTCGGAGGGCGGCTGGACGCGACCAACGTGGTGGAGCCGGTGGGGGTCGTGGTCACGAACGTGGACCTGGACCACCGGGAGTATCTGGGGAATACGCTGGAGGAGGTGGCACTGGAGAAAGCCGGAATCCTGAAGGCGGGGGTGCCGGCCGTGGTCGGGGAGCCCCGACCGGCGCTTCGGCGAATCTTTCGTCGGGTCGCCGAGGAGCGGGGAGCGATCCTCCACTTGGTGGAGCCGGACCGAGAGCTCTTGCAGGTGGAGTGTGAATGGGACGGGACAGCGATCGGGGCCGAGACCGCACCCTGGGGCAAAGTGTCGCTTCGCTCCCCGCTCGTCGGCCTCCATCAGCCAGGGAACCTCCTCCTGGCTCTCAGGGCCCTGGAGCGGCTTCCCGTGAGCATCCGGCCTACCCGAACGGCCCTGGGGGAAGGATTCTCCCAGGTGGTCCTCCCGGGGCGGCTTCAGGTGGTGGACCAGGCTGGGGTTCGCTGGATTCTGGACGTGGCTCACAATCCGGCTGGTGCGCGGGCGCTTTCCCGGACCTTGGACGCCCTTGTGCCCCCGCGACCGGTGACCCTTCTCGCCGGTGTACTGGGAGACAAGGATTGGAAGTCCATGCTCCGGCCCTTGGCGGAGCGGGTGGATCGGGTCCTGCTCACGGACCCGCCCGGGGCTTCGGAGGCCCGTCGGTGGGATCCCCAGCGAGCCGCCCGGTACCTTGCCCCCCTTGTGCCCACCGAGGTCCGGCCCGAATTCGCGGAGGCGCTCCGGTTGGCGAAGGAAGGAGGGAGCGGATCCGTGGTCGTGACCGGGTCCTCCAGCGTGGTGGGAGAGGCCCTGAGAAGGTTGGCCCCGTCGGCGAAGCTTTCGGCGCCGTGAAACGGGATGGGCCGAGCCCACGCGGGTCCCTCGTTCCGGGTTGCCCCTGTTCCGCGACTTTCTCTACATTCGGCCCATGACGAGAGGAGAGAGCTTCGCCCGGCTACCCGGCTTTCGAGACTTTCCACCGGAGGACCTGGCGTTTCGTGAACACATTTTCGGGTCCTGGCGCCGGGTGTCGCGGCGCTACGGCTTCCGAGAGTACGACGGCCCCCCATTGGAGGCCCTCGATCTCTATACCGACAAGAGCGGGGAGGAGATCGTTGGGCAGCTCTACAACTTCACGGACAAGGGGGGGCGGGAGGTGGCTCTCCGGCCCGAGATGACACCCTCGCTGGCCAGAATCCTGGGCGAGCGCAGTCGCTCCATGCCCAAGCCCATCCGGTGGTTCTCCGTCCCCCAGCTTTTCAGATACGAGCGGCAGCAGAAGGGACGCCTCCGCGAACATTTCCAGTGGAACGTGGATCTGGTGGGCGACGACAGCGTGGCGGCGGATGCCGAGGTCCTGGCTGTGGCCCTGGACGGACTCCGGGAGCTGGGGTTGAGCCACGAGGACTTTCGGGCGCGGATCTCCGACCGGAGACTCCTCTCCGCCATTTTTCGCTCCGAGGGGGTTGCCGGCGAACGGTTGGGGACCGCGTTCCAGGTGGTGGACAAGGTGGAGCGGGAGTCTCCGGACCGTATCATTGACCGATTCGAAGGGGAGGTGGGCCTCGGGGGCCAGCAGGCTCGAGCGCTTCTGACCCTGCTCCGGGAGGGAGAGCTGGATGCCGTGGCCGCCCGCTACGGCTCGCAGGAGGAGGTGGGTTCCTTGCTGGAGGCCCTCCGCGGTTACCTTGATCGATTGGAAGGCCTGGGCTTCGGGGCCTACGCGCGGTTCGACCTCTCCATCGTCCGGGGCTTGGCCTACTACACGGGGATCGTCTTCGAGCTCTTCGATCGGAAGGGGGAGTTCCGGGCGATCTGTGGTGGAGGCCGCTACGACCGACTCCTGGAGCGGGTGGGCGGGGAACCCCTTCCGGCCGTGGGGTTCGGGATGGGTGACGTGGTCCTGGGGGAGCTTCTGGCAGAGAGG
>SKSR01000207.1 GCA_007122885.1 Gemmatimonadota bacterium | reverse complement strand
GGCTCGTTCGACATTGCCACCTCTTGTTCGGGGGTCAAATCAGTTCGGGGGGCGAATCAATTCAGGGGTTAAATCCTTCAGGGATCGAATCCTTCAGGAGTCGGAATCAGTCCGGGTTCGAACCGTCCTCCATCCCATCGAGCCGGGCGAGCTCCACCTCGGCTGCGATCCGCCCGAAGCCCGGCCAGGTGGGATCTTCCACTACTTCTCGAAGGACACCGAGAGCCCGAGCCGTGTCCCCCTGAACCAGGAGCCGGTTGGCTACGCCGTAGCCCACCGTCTCGAGTCGGTACGGTGCGTCGTCGTCCGGGTCCAGGAGCTCATCCACCTCCCGCTCCCCCCGGTAGAGTTCCAGGAGGTGATGATAGGCCACGTTGGTTTCGATAGGCAGCTCATCCGGGAGCTCATCCAGGAGGTTCCGTGCATCGTCACCCCGATCCTCGCGAACGAGGGCCCGGACAGCCCAGTCCGTCATTGCGACCAGCGACTCGGGGTCCTCAGAATTCGCGGCACAGCTCCGGAAGTCCTCCGACAGAGCATCCCGAGCGGCCGGATCTTCGGCCAACCCCAAACACCGTAGGTACTCCTCGGCGGCCTCGCCGAAGTCTCCGGCGAGGAAGTAGGCAAGACCCAGATGGTACGCCACATCCCAGTTCAGAGGGGCTCGCTCCCGGGCCACCTCCAGATCCGCTACAGCCTGGTCGAAGTCCCGGAGCGAGATGTGACGGTGTCCGCGAAAACGGTACGGCCGCCAGTCCATGGGGTCCTCCTCGAGAGCCCGTGTGTACAGCTCGATGGCCTCTCGGAAATGCCAGGCATGCCGCCGAGCTCTTCCGGCGGCCAAGAGGAGGTCGGGATCCTCCGGGTCGATGGCCAAGGCTGCGTCCGCGGAAGCGATCAAGCCTTCCTCGTCCCGCTGGGCATAGAGCTCCTCCCCAAAGAACGACATGGCCTGCGGCTCGGCCATGGCCGCCTCCGGGGCAAGCTCATCGAGCCAGGCCGGAACCTCGGCGGGTGCCTCGGTCATCTCCGGGGGAGGCCCATCGCCCACCGGAGCCGGGCGATCCCCATCTCCGCACCCGGCCACGGCGACCCCCAACACTACCCATGCGACTACCCTCGATCGGGCCTTCATCCGATAGCTCCGTCAGCTCCCCGTCCACGGAAGTCGGTCCAGATTTCGGTCCTTCCGAGCGTACGCCGGCAGGCAAGCCGGTGCAAGCAATGAATCTCCTTCGGCGCGTCCGGGTGTCTGGGGCTCCAGGGTCCGTTACGTTTTCCTCCGATACGAACCATGGGGTGGTTCGTCATACCCATGGGGTGGTTCGTCATGCGTATGGAGTGATTCGTCATACGTATGGAGTGGTTCGTGATGGGTGCGGTGCCCCCGGGATTCCCCCTGCCGGGCCCAAGAGGCTCCCGACCAAACGAAGTGAGGACACGCACATGGACACCCTGGAGATCGCCACCACTGCCCGGGAAGAGCTCGTTGACATCGGCCCTCGAGTCGGCTCGGTGATACGGGAGAGCGGGATACGGGAGGGTGTCGTCCACCTCTGGTCCCTCCACACCACCTGCGGCCTCACGGTCAACGAGAACGCGGACCCGGACGTAGCCCGGGACATGGTTCGGAAGATGTCGGAACTGGTGCCCCGAGACGAGCCCTACTATCGGCACGCGGAGGGAAACTCGGACTCCCACGTCAAGACCACCTTGTTTGGGCCGGGACTGACCCTCCTGATCCACCGTGGGGAACTGGTTCTAGGGCGGTGGCAGGGCGTGTTCCTTGCCGAATGGGATGGTCCACGGACCCGAAAGGTGGCCGTCCGGGTGGTCCAAACGGAGTGAGGGCCCCGGGGCAGGACCCCAGTCCGACGAGAAGAGCCCGGCTTCCTTCTCCTGCTCGGTACCGGCTCGCTTAAGGACCCGAATCCGAAGGGAAGAGCCCCTGGGATCCGGGTCGCGTTCAGCAGACTCGGCCCCTCTTTCCACCGGGATGCTGGAAGGCGAAGCCGGCACCCACCCCCGGATCATCCACGTAGTCCACCTTGAGCCCGTCCAGGCTCCACGCGCTCCGGGGGTCGATGAAGATCCGGATCCCTTCAGCGGCCAGAACCAGGTCGTCGCCCGCGGGCCCCACCTCCAGAACCATATCGTAGCGCAGCGGGGTGGAGCAGCCCGCACCGAAGTGGGCCGAGATCCGGAGTCCGCCTTCCTCCACCAGGTCCTCCTCCTCGAGCATCTCCCGGATGGCCTCCACGGCCGACTCGGTGAGCTGGATCCGGACCGGACTCGACTCGGCGCCGGCCGGGCGCTCTTGAGACCGGGCGGTTCCGGACTGCATTCCTGGGGATTGGGAAACGGCCATGTCGACCCATCCTTTCGGGGTGTAGAGGTTTTCGGGGGGTTGAGCGTCCCCCTGGACGGCGGCGGTGGGCCGCCCTCTCATGGGAATACCGGAGGGGGACCTTGCCGTTCCTGCCCCAACGAGTCGGGGGGCGTCCGGCCCGCCTGGCCTCACAGATTCCCGGGCCGACTATCCCACCAGAAGCGGCGATCCCAGCAGGAGCGACGCGAGCGGCCCAGACCGCTCAGGGGATGCCGAACCGGCTCGCGATAACCGCCGGCCAGGGCACCGAGCGCCCTCCCCCTCACCCCGCACCTCATCACCCGCCCACCCCGAAGCCTCACGGCCCCGGTACCGATGGCGGCTGACCGCCGCGGAGGCCG
>SKSR01000181.1 GCA_007122885.1 Gemmatimonadota bacterium | reverse complement strand
GGAACGACCGGAACTGGTATCCGGATCGGGACCGTAACTCGGGCGAGATCATCCAGGTCCGGGAGAACCGGGATCAGCTCACGCTCGACTACCGGGCGAGCGCCCGATGGGAGCCGCTTCCCTGGCTGCGGGTGGACCCCTCCGCGGGCCTCCAGCTCCAGACCCTGCGGCGCGATCTGACCTCGGCCACGGGCATCGGACTGGCCTCCAATCGGGTCCGTGCCGTGGACGCGGCGGCTCGGACCAGCGGCGGCCAGGACTTTCAAGAGGAGCGGCAGGCGGGAGGAATGGGCGAGCTTCAGCTTTCGTTGGGGGAACGCCTCTTCCTGCAGGCCGGTGCCCGGGGGGACCGGCATTCGTCCTTCGGGGGGGGAGGGGACCTCTTCTTCAGCCCTCGCGTGGGAGCGTCCTACGTGGTCTCGGATGAGCCGCACTTCCGGGACCGGGTCCCCGACCGGTGGGTGGGGGATCTGAGATTCCGGATCGCGTACGGGACCACGGGTCGGGCGCCACGGGCCCCGGTGCACGCCACCTTCTCCCCCGAGCCCTTCGCCGTGCGCCCCGACCGGGTGGAGGCGGGCGTGGTTCCCCGAAGCCCGGGAAGCCCCGGTCTTCGGCCGGAGCGCGGGACCGAGGTCGAGGCGGGGGTGGACGGATCCTTCCTCCAGGACCGGCTCGCCCTGGAGGTGACCTACTTCCAGGCCCGGACCCGCGGTCTGATTCTGGAGGAGCCGCTGCCACCCTCGCTGGGTTTTCCCGAACAGCCGTTGGCCAACGTGGGACGGGTGTCGAACTGGGGCTGGGAGCTGGGAGGACGGCTTCGTCTCCACCCGGGGCCCGGGTTCACGTGGGAGGTGGGATTCGGCTACAACACGCTCACGAATCGGGTTCTGGACATGGGAGCGGTGGCGCCTTTCGGTGAGCGGAACTGGGTCATTCCGGGGGCGCCGGTGCAGGGGTACCACGGGTACCGGATCCTGGAGGTGGACGAGGAGGCGGGTCGGGCCGTCGTTTCCGACGACATGGAATTCATCGGGAACCCTCCCGACCTTCCGGGTCGGGAGGCCTTCCTTTCCACCTCTCTTTCGGTCCCGGGAGACTTGATGTTGGAGCTCCTGGCGGACTACCGGGGAGACGTGCATCTCTTCAACGGCACGGACGAGTGGAGGGAGCGGGTGGTGGGGGTAGGGGAGAGGGCCGTGCGGAAGGACGAGCTTCCTGGCCGCGAGCGGATCGAGCGCTTCGGTCCGTACGTGACGCAGAGTGGTGTCCCGATCCCCGCCGACATCGTCTGGACGCCCTACGTGGAGCCGGCGGACTTCCTTCGTCTCCGGGAGGTCTCTCTCACCTACCGCTTCTCGCCGGGCCTGCTGGCCCTCGTGCCGGGGGCTGAACGGATTTCCGCCACCTTCACTGCCCGCAACCTGGCCACTTGGACCCGGCGCGACTTCGCGGGCTTCGATCCGGAGTCCAGCTACAGCGCCACCATGGACTTTCTCACCATGCCTCCCGAGCGGCGCTTCGTCCTTCGGCTCACGGTGGGGTTCTGATGGACCGGGAAACGAGGAGGCCTTTCGCCGGCGGTTCGGAGGTTTGGGCGGCGGCGCCTGCCGTTTCGGACTGGACCCGCCGGAGGTGGAGCTCGCCTCTCGTTAGAAGTGCCGTGTGTGCGGCGGCCCTCGTTCTCCCTGGAGGCTGTGCCGACTTCGTGGAGGTCCGGAGCCCCCTGGAGTTGGACGAGACCGAGGTGGATCCGGCGGAAGATGGGGAGATGCTTTCGCGCTCCGCCCTTCAGAGCCTGGCCGAGGCCTTCGGCAACCTGACCGTCTACGGGGCGTGGTTTACGCAGGAGGCGTGGGTGGGGGACTCGTTCCCCACCCGAAACGAGTTTGGGCTCCGGGACGTGGGCCCGGCCAACGCGGAGCATTCGGGGGAGAATTGGGCTCCCCTCCACCGGGCCTTGGCAGGCGCCCAGTCCGTGGTGGCCGCCTTGGAGGGGGAGGGTGAGGGCCTGGATCTGGCCCGGGCGCAGTTGGTGGTGGGGTGGAGCATTCTCCTCATGGCCGAGAGTTTCTGTCAGGGGACGGTACCGGAGGGGCCCAGGGAGCCCGGCCCCCCGGCAAGCACCGAGGAGCTCGCGACACTGGCGGTTGAGGAGCTCCGAAAGGCCCGGGAAAGGGCTGCCGCCTCCGGCTACACGGGGGAGGGCCTGGACCTGGGTCATGCCGCTACAGTGGGCATGGCCCGGGCGTACCTGCTCGCAGGAGAAATGGAGGACGCGGCGGCTTGGTCGGGGGAGGTGCCCACCGACTTCGTGTTCCACCTCCCCCACGCCGACGACCCGGGGAGCCGGCAGCGCCTGGGGAACCGGGTCTGGGCGTTCACCGATGAGCGCCCTTCCCTCGTCGTTCCTCCACACCTCCGGGAACGGGCCGATCAGGGAGACCCCAGGATCGAGTACGAAGACACGGGAAGAACCGCTCAGGACGGAGAGCTCCCCTTCTACCGTCAGGAGAAGGTGACGGGTTGGGCTGACCCGGCTCCACTCACTTCAGGGCTCGAGGCCCGCTATCTGGAGGTGGAGGCTCGTGGAGATCCGGACGAGATCCGTGAGTTCGTGAACGAGCGTAGGTCCTATGCCGGCCGGGAACCCTTGGAGGCGGGCCTGTCAGCAGAGGAGCTCGTGAGAGCTCTCTTGGAGGAGAAGGCTTCGGACCACTGGCTCGAAGGGAAGAGGATGGGGGATCTCCGACGCCACGGAGAGTCGCTCCCCGGCCTCCGGGCGGCCGGATCGGAGTACTACAAGCCCAGGCTAGGACGCGTGGGAGGCCAGACGTGCTGGCCGGTACCTGCAGCCGAGGTTCTGAACAATCCCCGGTGGCACTGAGGACGCGAGGGCACTGCTCCTGTTCGAACGGTCAGTTGTGGGTGACGAAGAACTGCATGTGCTGATCGCTCAGCAGGCTCGTCTCGTTGAACCGTTCGCTCCCGTCCATCAGGACCCGCAAGTTTACCTCCACCGTGTCGTTCGGGATGGCCTGAACCCGGACGGCGAACCAGCCGTCGCGGAGGGCGTGGGCCTGGTCGAAGGGAAGCTGGACGATGGCCGTGTCGGATTCGATGAAGGCCAGCTCCGTACCGCCCCCTTGCTGACTCACCGTCCGGATGAAGTCCTGGGAGGTGATCACCTGGACGGTATCCGGATTCGGGCCTTCCAGGAAGATCTCCGCCCGGTCCGCTTGGCTGGAGGTGAGGACCTCACACCCGGTTACCGCGAAGACGGACAGAGCCAAGACGGTGAGGGTCTTCCGACCCGACGGGAAGGGAAGGGGGGCACGCCGCCACACGGTTCTTCCTCCTTCGGTGTGGTTACTCCAAGGATGCGACCAAACCATTGAACCCGTGAAACGCTCCCGGGGTCCCCTTCCCCCGGCCTCCGGGGAAAGGGCACCGATTCGGGTCCCGGGGCGCCGTCTGGACCGATCAGTATCTCGGTAGGGACGGGTCCACGTCCTCCTGCCACTTCAGGATACCCCCTTCCAGGTTCCAGAGGCGTTCGAAGCCGGCGCCCTGGAGGAGCTCGAGGGCTTGGGCGCTCCGGGCTCCCGAGCGGCAGTGGAGCACGATCTCCTGGGTCGAATCCAGGTCGGCCATCCGTTCGGGAAGCTCTCCCAGGGGAATGAGCTCGGCACCGAGTGGCTCCAGGTTGGCGATATCCCATTCGTGGGGCTCTCGGACGTCGATGATCCGGAGGCGTTCCCCTCTCTGGAGTCGGGCCTGCAGATCGCCGGGCGAGATCTCGGGCACTCCGTTGGCAGCCGAGGCTTCCTCTTCGTACTCGGGAACCCCGCAGAACTCCAGATAGTCGATGAGCTCCGTCACCGTGGGCTCGTCACCGCACACCGGGCAGTCGTGGTTCTTTCGCAGCTTGAGCTCCCTCCACTCCATGGCCAGGGCGTCGAACAGGAGGAGGCGCCCCACCAGAGAGTCGCCCTTGCCGAGGATCAGCTTGATCGTCTCGAGGGCCTGAAGGGAGCCGATGATGCCCGGCAAGACTCCCAAAACCCCTCCTTCGGCGCAGCTTGGAACCAGGCCCGGCGGAGGAGGCTCCCGGAAGAGGCACCGGTAGCAGGGCCCCTGCGAGGCGTCGAAGACGGATACCTGGCCTTCGAAGCGGAAGATGGAGCCGTAGACGTTCGGCTTCCCCAGCAGGACGCAGGCGTCGTTCACCAGGTAGCGAGTAGGAAAGTTGTCCGTCCCATCCACCACGATGTCGTAGGGCTCCAGAACCTCCATGGCGTTGTCGCTTGAGAGTCGGAGCTCGTGGGGCTCCACCCGAACCCCGGGGTTCACATCCTCCAGGCGTTCCTTCGCCGACTCGAGCTTGGAGCGGCCCACGTCCTTGGTCCCATGGAGGAGCTGTCGCTGGAGATTCGTTTCATCCACCACGTCGGAGTCCACGATCCCGATCGTTCCCACGCCCGCCGCGGCCAAATAGAGGCCCAGCGGCGAACCCAGTCCCCCTGCGCCGACCATGAGGACCCGGGCTGCTTTGAGCTTCTTCTGACCTTCCACGCCCACCTCGGGCATGATCAGGTGCCGGCTGTAGCGCTGTAGTTCCTCGCGGGAAAGGTCGGGCAGGCTCTGCGATTTGGTCGTGCCGTCGGCGGTGACACCCCCGGCGATACTAGGCACGATGGTGATCACGTCTCCTTCGGAGACCTGCGTGGACTCCCCGTCCAGGGAGCGGACATCTTCCTCGTTCAGATAGGCGTTCACGAAGTTCCTCAGATTGCCGTCCTCGTCGTAGAGGTGGGGGCGAAGGTCGGGGTAGGTTTCCACCACTTCACGGAGGGCGTCCTGTACGGTGGCCGCGTCGGCGGACACTTCCCCCGTTCCAGATGTGAAGCCCCTGAGCGGGGTCGGGATTCGTACGGTTACGGACATAGTTATGGTCCTCCGTTGGTCTTGTTGGGGCGCCTGTCCTCCAGGCGCTCCTCTTCGAATCGGCTCCGGTCGGGAAGGAGTCTCCAGGAGCGGAGCTCCCTGGGCGCCCCCTCCCTGACGGAGACGATGAGATAGCTGTACCACGGCCAGGCCTGCTCCCTGTCCGTCTCGGACGGGACGGCCGGGTGGTCGGGGTGGGAGTGGTAGATCCCCAGGATCTCCAAGTTCCTCCGCCGGGCTTCGTTTTCCGCCTCCAAAAATGCCTGCGGTCCGATCAGGTACCGGCGCTCCCGTCCCGTTTCCTCCTCGTTGTCCAAGGGGCGAAAGTCGACGACCTTGCGCGTCCCCTCCCCATGGGCGGTCTCCGCAACCGTGCCCAGGAGGATGCCGCAACACTCCTCGGGGTACCGATCCTGGGCGTGTCGGGTGATTCCGTCCCGGACAGAGCCTTCCAGCTCCACGCTCACTCTTCGTCCCACCATGGGTCGTCCAGGTAGCGCTCTCCGCCGTCCGGCAGAAAGGTGACGACCAGCGCCTCGGGCCCCAGGCGTCCAGCGACCCGGATGGCCGCGGCGACGCTGGCCCCGCCGGATGGACCCACGAGAAGCCCTTCCTCCCTGGCCAGCCTGCGGGCCATGGCCTGGGCGTCCTCCGTCCGGACGAAGAGCTCCTCGTCGGCAAGCTGCTCCCGATAGATTCCCGGAACGATGGCCGTCTCCATGTGCTTGAGCCCTTCGATTCCGTGGAAGGGCGAGTCGGGTTGGACCGAGATGAGTCCGATCCCCGGGTTGAACTCCCGGAGGCGGCTCCCCGTTCCCACGAATGTACCGCTGGTCCCCAGGCTGGCCACCAGATGGCTCACCCGTCCTTCGGTCTGGGCCCAGATCTCCGTGGCCGTACCGTGGTAGTGGGCACGGACGTTGGCCGGATTGTTGTACTGGTCGGCGTAGAAGTACCGCTCCGGTTCCGCAGTGGCTCGGCGACGGGCTTCCCTGATGGCTCCGTCGGAGCCCTCCGCGGGGTCGGTGAGCACCAATTCAGCTCCATACCGAGCCAGGAGGAGCTTTCGCTCCCTGCTTGCCGTCTCCGGTAGACAGATCTCGCACCGGTACCCCCGGGAAGCGCAGAGCATGGCGTACGCCACGCCCGTGTTGCCGGAACTGGCGTCCAAGAGGGTTTTCCCCCCTTCGAGCTTGCCTTCTTCCTCGGCCGTCCGGATGATCTCCAAGGCCGCCCGGTCCTTCACGCTTCCGCCCGGGTTCAGTCCTTCCAGTTTCACCCGGACCCGTCCCCCGCCCTTCGGGGAGAGACGGCGGAGCTCGAGCAGCGGGGTGTTGCCCACAGCGTCGTCCAGGACGACGGCTCCGGCCCGGATCCCCGCCGGGTCCCCGCCCTGACCGGTGTTCCCATGGGTGGACGAAGTCGGTCTCACGGATCTCTCATGTCTTATAGCCGGTCGGCTCGTTCGCACAGGCCCCCCTGGATCTGCCTTCGGAACACCAAAAAAAACGACCGCACCCGGGGCGGGTGCGGTCGTCCTGGTCCGTCCTTCTTCCCGGTTCGTTCAGCCGGGATTCGACCCCGAGACGAGCGCCCCCGCGTACGGCACCGGGCAGCACCGACAGGTGACCTGCCGGCAACAGTTCCGGGGGTGACGGGTCTCGGCGGTGATCATCTTCCGCTCCTCGAAGGGCGTACCTTTTCGTCTTCGCCCAAATAGGCGACACGGGGAATGTAGCCGTTCGTGGGCAAAGGCGGAACCCCGGGGATGGGATCCGGCATTCACAGCCGGTCCGTGAGTTCCGATAGGGGGGGCTCGTACGCTTCCTGGAAGAACTCGAAGCAAACCTCCCCTCCCAGACGATCCAGGGGTCGGGCTTCCTCGATGACCCGGGCGTAGGTTTCGTAGCAAGCCAGGGCTCTCCGGCCCACCTCCATCTCGCCCTGGGACGGGATCACCCGGCAGTCGATTTCATCCTCACTGGAGGCCTGGAGCCGATGGGGGCCTCCCCCCAGGTCCGCGGCCTCGGAGACCGTGAAGAGAGCCAGCCTCCCGGGTGTCGGCTCCCCTCCACCTCTTCGGAGTTCGCAGTACACCCGCTTCACCACCGCGTGGGCCACCAGGTGGTCGTGGAAGCCGCTGATTCCGTGGACCGCATAGGTGACCAGTACGTGGGGCCGGATCCGACCGACCGACTCCAAGATAGCCTCCTCCAGCTCCAGGGGATCCACCTCCTTGAGGCCGCTGTCGGGAAAGTCCAGCACCTGCAGGCTCGACAGTCCCAGCGCCTTCTCCACCTCCAACATCTCCCGGTGGCGGACTCGGCCCATTTCCTCCACGGAGAAGCCGAACCGGTGGCGCTCCTTGGTGGCCCCTCCCCGGGTCAGAGTGAGAAGGTGGACCTGATGGCCCTGTCCGAGCTGACGGGCCATGGCCGGTGCCGGGCCGAAGGATTCGTCGTCCGGGTGCGGAAATATGTAGAGGATTCGCACGGGGATCCTTGGGCTGGTGTGGCGGATGCACGATTAGGGGTGCGGGTCACGGCCCCAACACGATCGACGGCCGGGCCAGTTCCGGCAAGGCGACCTTCCCGCACCCCGGTTTCCTCCCCTCGGGGCCGGCTCTATTCTTTCTTTCCGCCCTCGGGTCCTGGGCTGGAATCCTGCCGTGGTTCCAAGGAGTCCTGGGAGCGGAGGGAATGGAGGCTGGTTGTCAATCCACCGAGAGGGCACCCACTGAGCCCGGAGCCAACCGGTCCGGGCCGGCAGACGAGGAGGCGCCATGTGGCCCACCGTTCCGTGCGTTCGTCGCTCCCCCTTTGTATCCGTCGCATCGGTCCTCGCCGTTCCCTTTCTTCTGGTCGCCTGTCAGGAGGATCCTGAAGCCCAAGGGGCCGTGCCGGAAGGCGGCGATGGCGCCGAATACGGACTCGTGATCCACGGCGGTGCGGGTACCATCACTCCGGAGAACATGACGCCGGAACGAGAGGCCGAGTACCACGAAGCGCTGGAGGAGGCCCTGGCGGAGGGCTACCGGACGCTGGAGGAGGGCGGGTCGGCCCTGGATGCCGTTTCGGCCGCCGTGGTCGTCATGGAAGACTCCCCCCTCTTCAACGCCGGGCGTGGTGCCGTGTTTACCGCCGAGGGGACGAACGAGCTGGATGCGGCCATCATGGATGGTGAAAGCTTGAACGCCGGAGCCGTGGGTGGCGTGACCGGAATCCGGAATCCGGTAGAGCTCGCGCGGATCGTCATGGACGAGTCGCCCCACGTCTTCATGGTGGGCGAGGGAGCTGAAACCTTCGGCCGGCAGTATGCCGTAGAGGAGGTGGACGAGGAATACTTCTTCACCGAGGAGCGTTGGGAGGCCCTGCAGAGAGCCTTGGAGGCCGAAGAGGAGACTTCGGTGGCGCCGACCGTGCTGGAGGACGGGAAGACCCTCGGTACCGTGGGCGCCGCGGCCCTGGACCGAAACGGAAACCTGGCGGCGGCCACCTCCACCGGAGGGATGACGGCCAAGCGGTTCGGCAGGATCGGAGACGTTCCGGTCATCGGCGCGGGAACGTACGCCAACAATGAAACTTGCGCCATCTCCACCACCGGGCACGGCGAGTTCTTCATCCGCAATGTGGTGGCATACGACATTTGCGCCCGGATGGGGTACACGGGAGCGGACGTCGAGGAAGCGGCCGATGCGGTGATCCACGGCGTTCTCGTGGATCAGGATGCCTCGGGAGGGGCCATCGCCATCGACGGTGGAGGCAACATCGTCCTCACCATGAACACCCCGGGGATGTACCGAGGCCACCGGCTGGCCGGGGAGGATCCGGTGACCGCCATCTATCAGGACGACTGACCCGGGCGGTACGCTTTGCGCCTCATCGGCGGTGGAGGGGGCAGGAGGTGGAAAAGCCAAGTGAGCGAAGGTAGGCGCCCGCCTGATCGAAAGGAGGGAGAGGAGCCCATGGCGTCTCCTCTGACCTCCGGGGACCTGGAACGGGTGATCCAGCGTGCCGCCGAACTCCATTTCGAGGAGACGGGAGCGCCCTCGGAAGCACTGGGGGAAGAGGAGATCCTCAAGATCGGGCGCCAGGTGGGTCTTCCCACCCCTCACCTCAGACGAGCCCTGGCCGAGGCTCGCGCCGAGCGTATGCTTCCCCCCCCACCTCCCGACCCCCTCATGGTCCGGCGGCTCCTGGGGTCGGGAGGGGTTCGGGTGGGCCGGGTGGTTCCCGGTGAGGCGTCGGGGGTGCGCGAACATCTGGAAGCACACTTTCGGGAACGGGAAAGCCTCGTCGAGATCCGGCGCCGCCAGGGATTTTCCATCTGGGAACCCGCAGGGGGGATCAAGGCTCACGTACAGCGGGCCCTGGACTGGGAAGGCCGGGGATATCCCCTGGTCCGGGCGGGACGCGTGGAGCTTACGGTGTCAGGGCTCGAGGAAGGATGGTCCCTCGTCGCCGTGGCGGCCGATCTCAGAAAGGTGAGACGGGACCACGCCCTCGCTTGGAGCCTGTCCCTCCTGGCCGGAACCGCCCCTCTGGCGACCTTCGTCGCTTTGGCCACCCCGGTCCCTGCGGGCGCGGCCCTCTCAGTAGGTTTCGCGGGGGCTCTCATGGCGTCGGCGTGGGGCGCCCGGGCGACCCTGGCCGGGCAGAGGGACCGCCTTCGCCTGGCCCTGGAGGGACTTCTGGACCGGTTGGAAGCGGGAGAGGCCTTGGATCCGATTCGGGATCGGACCTCCAGGTAGGGCCCGGGGCCGGCGGGGCGCCGGCCGAGACTGGCCGCACGATGCGTTGCTTCTCCAGCTTCGTCCTGGCCCGAGATCGGGCCCAGGTACAGCGAAGGTGCCTTCACCGTCATGGCGCCGCATGGCCGCGGTAGCCGTGGTGACGGGGTTCGATCGGGTCAAGGGTTAGGTAGCCATGGGACCGGAAGAGCTGCTGTCCACTTTGCCGCGCCTTTCACTGGGCGTGACGCGAACACCGGTGGAGGCTTTGGCCCTGGAGGGGGAGGCCGTCGACCGGATCTGGGTGAAGCGGGACGACCGAAGCGCGGATTGCTATGGAGGGAACAAGGTCCGGAAGTTGGAGCTTCTCCTGGGCGAAGCCCGGGCTCGGCAGGCGGAACGGGTGGTTACGGCCGGCGCATTCGGATCCCACCACGCTCTGGCCACTACGGTCTACGGGCGCCGGGAGGGTTTTCAGGTCACGCTGGTCCTTTGCCCGCAATCGGTAACAGAGAAGGTGCGGCGGATCCTCCGCACCAACCTGGAGCTGGGAGCGGAGCTCCGTGTGGTTCCTCGAATGGAGCTCATTCCTCCGGCGTTGGCCTTGGCCCGCCTCCGGCGCAGCGGCGGGCGGCCATATGTGGTTCCGCCCGGGGGGTCGAGCGTTCTGGGAACCTTCGGGTACGTGGCCGCCGAGATGGAGGTCGCCCGGGTGGGAGCCCGCGACGGGCGCTGACTGGGTGCTGCCCGGTCTCGGCCCGGGCGCTGACGGGGTGCTGACCGGTC
>SKSR01000261.1 GCA_007122885.1 Gemmatimonadota bacterium | reverse complement strand
GGTTCGCCCGCCTCTCCGATCTCGTCCAGACCCGACCACGTCGCGTACTCCCAGCTCTCCCACGAGCCTCCGCCAAGGCGGCCCTATCGACCATGGACTGAAGGTGCACCGCCGCGACGATCTCCCGCCGCCAGCCGCGACGCTGTCCCGCCGCCGACCGCGACGATCTCCCGCCTCCAGCCGCGACGCTGTCCTGCCGCCAGCCACCGCGATCTCCTGCCCGCCACCGGCGGCGACAACCTCCTACCGTCGAAACCGAGGACTGGGGAGCAGCTCCATGATCCCTTCATCCCCTCCCGGGAACCTCACGGCGCCGCACCGACTTCGGGATCGGGCTCCATCGCCCGCTCGCCACAACAAAGCAAAGGGGAGACGATGCTGAAAAACAGGAACGCCCTCGTCACAGGCTCCACGAGCGGGATCGGCCTCTCGATCGCCAAGGGCCCTGGCGGGGGCCGGCGCGAATATTGCTCTGAACGGCTTCGGTGATCCGGAGGAGATCGAGCGCACCCGGGCCCGGATCGCGTCCGAGAACGGCGTGGAGGTCCTCCACGTGGGAGCGGACGTTTCCCAGCCGGCGGAGATCGAGTCCATGCTCGAGTCGGTCCGCAAGGACCTGGGCTCCATCGACATACTGGTGAACAACGCCGGTATCCAGCACGTAGACCCGGTGGAGGACTTTCCACCGGAGCAGTGGGAGAAGATCATCTCCATCAACCTCTCGGCGGTCTTCTACACGACCCACGGGGTTCTGGGCCCATGAAGGAGAGCGGCTACGGCCGCATCGTGAACATCGCTTCCGCTCACGCCCTGGTCGCTTCCCCGTACAAATCGGCCTACGTGGCGGCGAAGCATGGAGTGGCCGGGCTCACCAAGACCGTGGCCTTGGAGGCGGCCAAGGAGACGCTCGCGCTTTCGGCCTCCACCAAAGCGAACTCGGAGTGGCGGTTCCTCCGGCACCTGCACGAGCTGGGCCGGAAGGAGGCCCGGGCCTGGCTCGACGAACACCTGGACTCCGTGGGCCACGAGTCCTCGGTGGACATCCGCTCGCTCTTCGACTGACGGGCCGCTAGTCGGGCCACCAGACCATAGGCCCGCCACCGGGGCCAAGCAGCCGGCCTACCGGGCCGCCAGGCAGGCCTACCCCACCACCCACCGTCGCACGAGGACCACGGCCAGGAACACCCCCAGGGCCATTCCGGTCTGGATCAGGAAGCCCTCGAGCCGGTCCGGGCCGAAGAGGGCCACCACCCCCTCCCAGTAGCCCTGGCTTCTCCCGAAGGAAACCGTGGGAAAGAGGGGATAGAACGCCTCTGCCGATTGGGAGGAAAGCGGCCAGAGGAACTGGACGCTCGTGGTGCCCCGGTCCTGGAGGAGGTCCAGGATGAGGTGGGAGCCGTAGGCGGCCCCGGCCACTATGGCCCAGCGGGTCCCCCCCCACCACCCAGCCACCGCGGTCACCAGGACCACGGCCACCAGCGTGTGGGAGAAGACCCCGTGGAAATCCCGACCCCGGCCCATCAACTCCCCCACCACCAGGTCCAGGTCCGGGAGGACCGCCAGCAACCCGCCCGCGAGCCAGAGCCGCCACGGTGCCCAACCTTGGGGCCGGACGGCTTCGGCTGCGGCCGCCCCTACGAGGAAGTGGGCCGGGGGGAGGGGCACGGCACCGATTCCTGCTCCGCCACGGCGGGCCTGCCCACGGAGTGGTACTCGAAGCCCAGCTGGGCCATCCGCTCCCGGGGATAGATGTTCCGCCCGTCGAAGATGACCGGGTTCTGGAGCAGCTCCCGCATCCGTTCGAAGTCGGGGCGCCGGTAGGGCAGCCACTCCGTGTGGATGAAGAGGGCGTCCGCCCCATCCAGGGCCTCGTAGTTGTGCTCCCGGAACTCCACCGACTCGCCCAGCACCCGCCGGGCCTCGTCGATGGCCGCCGGATCATGGGCCACCACGTGGGCCCCGCGGGCCAGAAGACCCTGGATCGTCACCAGGCTGGGCGCCTCCCTCATGTCGTCGGTGTTCGGCTTGAAGGAGAGGCCCCACAGGGCGAAGGTCCGTCCGCTCAGATCCTCGCCGAAGCGCCCCACCGCCTTCCGCAGGAGGAGCTCCTTCTGACCCGCGTTCACATCCTCCACCGCCTCCAGGATGGAGGCGTCCACGCCCAGGGAGCGGGCCGTCCCGATGAGCGCCTTCACGTCCTTCGGGAAGCAGGACCCTCCATAGCCCACACCGGGAAAGAGGAAGGAGGTGCCGATCCGGGGGTCGCTTCCCACCCCCTTCCGGACATCGTCCACGTCGGCACCCGCCTCATCGCAGAGGCGCGCCACCGAATTCATGAAGCTGATGCGCAGGGCCAGCATTGCGTTGGATGCGTACTTGGTCAGCTCCGCCGATGCCACGTCCATGACGAGGATGGGGTTGCCCGTCCGGACGAAGGGCTCGAAGAGCTCCTCCAGCATATTTCGGGCCCAATCGGACTCCACCCCGAGGATCACCCGGTCGGGCTTCATGAAATCCTCCACAGCGGCCCCTTCCTTCAGGAACTCGGGGTTGGAGGCCACGTGGACCTCGTGGTCGGTACGCTCCCGGATCGTCTCGGCCACCTTTTCGGCCGTCCCCACCGGCACCGTGCTCTTCGTCACCACGAGCTTCCGGCCGTCGGCCGCGTCCCCGATGGTCCGGGCCACGGCCAGAACATGCTGGAGGTCCGCCGACCCGTCCTCGCCCTGGGGCGTGCCCACGGCGATGAAGATGACGTCCGACGATCGGACCGAATCGTTCAGGTCGGTGGTGAAGCGGAGGCGTCCCTCTCGGAGGTTCCGGGCCACCAACGACTCCAGGCCCGGCTCGTATATGGGGACCCGGCCCCGGCTGAGCCCCTCGATCTTCTCCTCATCGATGTCGGCGCAGACCACTTGGTTCCCGGTCTCGGCCAGGCATGACCCCACCACGAGTCCCACATAGCCGGTTCCAATGACGGTCACATCCACCGTTCGAGCCTCCTGAGTTCCACGTATGCACAATCCTTCACGATCCCGGATGCGTATTCCCGATCCCGAGAGCGTATTCCCGACCCGGGAGCGGTGACAGGGACGCCCCTGCGACCCTGCGGGGTCACCGGCTCTCGCCCTACGGGGCCCCGATGGAGAAGCCCAAAGAGACGTGCGCGCCATCCCCCTCGTCGCCGGACTCGTAGAGGCCCGCTCCGGCCAGGTTCACCGGTCCAACTGCAAGACCCAGGCCACCACCCACCCGAAAGCCTCCCGTGATGTAGGCCACCCCGGCTCGGACGGGAATCACGGGGTCGGGCCGGTACTCGGCCCCCAGGCCCAGATGGGTTTCGGGGCCGTGGAGGATCCCGTCGCCCAACTGCTGCCGGAAGTCGGCGGAGAGGGAAAGGTTTTCAGCGGGCCGGTACCCGGTACCCAGGATGACGGTGGGCCCGAAGGTCATGTCGGAGACGGCCGTTCGGATGGCGGCGGAAGCCTCGTCGAAGGCCACCGGGTCGAAATCCGTCTCGGAGTGCTCGCCGTCGAAGAACGCCGCTCCCGGACGGACTTCCAGGGAGCTCTCGTCCCAGGAAAAGGTGTTCACCGCGTCTCGGATAGCCAGGGAAGCGGCCCAGGGCCCGCCTTCCCAGCTCGCCCCGAGATCCAGGGCCACCCCGGTCCCCCCGTCCATGGCTCCGGCCTCCGACCGGGTGTGGACCACCGGCCAATCCAGCCCCACCTGGAGCGGGTCGGATCCCACTTCGCTCCCCAGGTCCCGACCCAGAACCAGGGCGTGGCCCGTCACCCACCGCGTCGTCACCCCCAAGGCCAGGGCCTCCTCCTCCATTCCCATGAGCTCCACGTCCAGGGCCTGACCGTAGGAGACGGAGACGCTGGAGTGGGCCGAGGCATCGAAGCGGGATCCTTCGAGGGAGAAGTCCCGGGCCTCTCCAGTTCGCCCGGCGTTGCCGAAGAGAAGGAGCTCGGCGGCGTCGGGCGCGAGGTCGGCCCGGGCCGTCGCCGTTCCGGAGAACTGGAACCCGAAGGGCCCCACGTTCAGGGAGACCACCGAGAGCTCGCTGCGCCCCCCACCGGACTGGGCCCCGGACGCCTCGATGCTCTCCAGCCATATCTCCCGCCGCTCCGCCGAGACCGGGGACCCGGAGTAGGCGTTCAGGTCCGAGAGAGTCACGGGGCCCAGGCTCTGGCCCGCCCCGACGGAAGGGAAGGAGACGGACCACCCGGGAGTCCCGGGCATGGCCAGGCCCGCCGGATTGAGACCCACGCTCCCGTACCCGCGAACGAAGGCGCTGTGGTTGAAGCCCGTCCCGGGCACCACCGGGCTCGCGCTTTCCACCTGGCCCGCCGCCTCCCCGGGGCCCGCGGCCGGAGCCGCCGCCCAGGCCAGCAGCACGATCAGTCCCACCCGAACCACCGTATCCACGCTCCGCATTCTCACCATTCTCATCGGTCAGCTCCCCATGCGAAGGGTCAGGTCGATCCGGAAGTCCAGGTCCACCACCTGCCCCGGGCCCACCGTCATGACGGACTCGTGCCCCGGAACCGCGGCCGTTCCCGAGAGCGTCACCCCCGGGCGCCCCAGGAAGGAGCGGAGCTCCTCACCCGACAAGGACACCTCCACCCCCGAGGACGGCTCCGAGGAGAGGGCCACCGAGCGATGGATGTCCGGGAATCCTTGGCCCGCTATGGTCACTTCCGCCTCCAAGCCCACCCCGAACGGATTGGATACCTCCAGGAGGAGGGCCCCCTCCTCCACGCGGTCCACCACCTCGGCGTCCAACCCCTCCACGTCCAGGGAGACGGGAGACAGATCCGCGGCCAGGCCTCCCGCCCGGATCCGCGCCGACGCCGCCTCCAGAGCTCCCGGAACCACCTCCACCTGCAGGCTGCTCTCGCCGTCCACCTCCACGTCGTCGCCCTCCGGCGATTCGAGGAGGACCCGGACCTCGAACCCCCCACCCACCTGGCCCGGCTCCAGCTCCACCTCCCACTCCAACCGTCCGTCCTGGCCGGGAGGGAACGCCTCCGTCTCCCCGTCCGCCGTGACGGACGCCAGGCTCCGTCCATCGTCGGCATCCACGAGCTCCACCTTCAGCTCCCCGGTGTTGCCCTGCCCCGGCCGGATCGGATCGAAGTCGAAATCGTGGCCGGCGTGGACGATCACCGTTCCCGCGGCCAGGTCCACCGATTCCACGTCGTCCGGAAGGGACAGGGAGGATCCCAGCTCAGCCGTGAACGCCGGCTTGGGGACGGTCTGGCCCTCGGCCTGGGCGCAGGGAGGGCAGAGCTCGGCCAAGGTCCGGCCGAAGGAGACGGGATCCGCGTCCAGGAGGAAGCCGCCCGAGTCGGGATCCTCCTCCACCCCGGCGGGAAGGAAGTCCTCCACGGAAAACGAAGCGCCCTGGGCCGGAACCTGCCAGCGGGTATCCCAGTTCGGCGCGTCCGTGGGCAGGTCGCAGGCCGCCAAGGCGAGCAGGAGGGCGGCGGCGGGAGCGGCGCGGCGGGCCCCGCCCTCCCCCGGTCTCGCCCCATCGGGTTTCTCGCGCAGCTCCGGCTCCATTCGCTCTCTCCCGGTCTCGTCGTTCACGAAACATGTTCCGGTGAACGGAAATCCTCGCACGTGGAGGCGGCGAAAGGAAGAGGAAAGGAGAGACCCCCGATCAGTCCCCCTCGCTGTAGTACTTGTACTGGTAGGAGTAGTACGAGCTGTACTTGGGAAGCTCGCCGTCCGGGTCGTTCAGGACCGCGCCCAGAACCCGGGCCCCCACCGTGTGGAGCTGGCGGACGGCCTGCTGGCCCGCCTCCCGCTCGGTCTGGCCCGCCCGGACCACCAGGAGGACCCCGTCGCAGAGAGATCCCAAGATGGCCGCGTCGGGACCGGCGATGAGGGGCGGTGTGTCCAGGAGAACCATGTCGTAGCGCTCCCGGAAGGCGTCCAGGGCCTTCCGCATCCTGGCCCCGCCCAGGAGCTCGGAGGGGTTCGGCGGGTGGGTTCCGGCTCCCAGGACGTCCATCCCCTCCACGGAGATCTCCCGGCAGCACTCCTCCCAGGAGGCCTTCCCCAGGACCAGGTCCGTGAGCCCGGGCTCCCGGGGGAACCCGAAGAGCTTGTGGACCCGGCTCTTCCGGAGGTCGCAGTCCACTAGGAGGACCCGAACCCCCTGCTGGGCGTAGGCCACGGCCAGGTTCGCCGTGGTCGTGGTCTTCCCCTCGGCCGGCGTGGGACTCGTGCAGACCAGGGTCCGGAGGGAGCGGACGGACTCGGAGAAGAGAAGGTTCGTCCGGATCGTCCGGAACGCTTCGGCGTGGGGGCTCTGGGCATCGGATACGGTCACGAGCTCGCCCATGCTCCCGTTGACCGAGGAACCGGCCCCGTTCCCCTTCCCGCCGATGAGACCCCGGACCCGGCCTCCGGCACCGGCGAAGGCGCCGGAACCCCCGTTGATCGGGAGGCGGGGGACCACCCCCAGGCTCGCCACCTGGAGGGTGCTCTCCATGTCCTCGCGCTGTCGGATCCGGGTGTTCAGGGTCTCGGCCAGGAAGGCGGCTCCGCCTCCGAGCATGAGGCCCAGCATGAGGCCCAGGGTGAGCTTCAGGGCCCGTCCGGCCCCCTCGGGTTCCAGGGGAGCGGACGCCAGGTCGATGACGTCCACCTGGCCCGCCTCCACCGCCTCGGAGATCCGGGCCCGCTGGAACTCCTCCCGGAGCTGGTCCACCGTGCTCTCCATGGAGCGGACCCGCTGGACGAGGCGGGCTTCTTCGGCCTCCACCTCCGGGAGCTCGGCGATCTGGGCCGAAGTTCGGCCCATGAGGTCGTCCAGGGCCTCGATCCGGGCGTCCACCGAGCCCATATGGCTCCGGACCGTCCCCTCCAGCCGGTCCCGGGTGCTCATGATCTGCTCCTCCAGGCTCCGCACGTCCGGGTTGTCCCGGCTGGCGCCCCAGGGGCCGCTAACCAGGGAGTCCCGGGAAGCTTCGTAGCGGACGAGCTGATCGAAGAGGCCCGCGACCACCGGGTTTTCGGCGATCTCCGGCGAGGCCACCAGAGACTCGAGCCGACTGCTCATCTCGCCGGGCTCGGCCTCCTGGAGGCCGTCCAGGATGGAGCGGTACATCCCCCGGTCCGCGTCCAGCTCCTCCCGGCGGACCTCCAGGTTCATGAGCCCCTCTTGCTGGGCCGCGAACCACTCCTGGGAGGAGTAGACCCGCTCCCGGCTCCGGAAGTCGCTCAGCGTCCGCTGGGCATCGCTGAGGAGGGAGTCCGCCTGGTCCATCTGCTCCTCCAGGAAGACCCGCCTCCGCTCCGCGTCCTGCCTGGCGGTCTGGACGTTCCGCTCCCGGAATGCCTCCACCGCCGCGTTCACCACCTGGTGGACCAGCTCCGGGTCGCGGGAGGTGTACTCCACCTCCACCACATCCGTCTCCTCCCGGGGCCGGGCCTGGAGATCGTCCCGGAGGCGGTCCACCGCCCGCTGTCGGTGGCGTACCTGAAGGAGGGCCTGATCCACCCCCGGGTGCCGGGGAACCGTGAACCGGACTCCGGCCAACTCCAGGGGCTCCCCGTAGGCCGCCTCGGCGGTGCCGGCGCCTCCCTGGACGCTCACCCCCTCGGCGCCGAACTCCAGGGCCAGGGTGTCCGGAGGCACGGAGGCATCCACCTGGATGTCCTGGAGTTGGGAGAGGAAGAGCCCGTTGTCGATGGGAGCGAGCCGAAGACCCACCTGGTCCACCGTCTGGCCCAGAACCTGGGCGCTCGTGAGGACCTGGAGCTGGGAGCGGAGGGGATCCACCGCGCTGCCCCCTCCGAGCCGTTCCCGGGCCGCCTGGTCCAACCCTCCGGCCATGGCCCTCTGGGTGTCCTCCATGCGGACCAGGGCCTGGGCCCGGTAGGTGGGCTCTTCGAAGTGGATGAGGAGGCCGGTGCCCGCCACCGCGGCGGCCACGAATGCCAGGACCATCCACTTCCGGCGAACCAGGACGCCCAGGAGCTCCCGGAGCTCGATCTCGTCGTCGGCGACGTGACCGTTGCCCTCGTAGGAACGGGGCTCGTGGGAAGCGTACGCCGGGCGGGGGGCCTCATCGTCGCTTCGGGCGGGTAGGTTCTCGCGGTCGTGCTCGCTCATGGCGTCTCGGTCTCGGGTAGGTCAGAAGAAGAGCCGGAGGACGGCGGCGGCGGCCCCGACGATGCTCGCCGACGGGGCGATGTAGTCCCGGAACATGTCCGTCCGGCGCTCCACCACGATCTCGTCGCCCGAGCGGACCTCCAGCTCCCGGAGCCGGGTGTCCGGATCCGTCAGGTCCAGGCGGTACTCCTGCCCGTTCCTGCGAATCCGCACGTCGTCCCAAGCCCCCCGGTCCGTGGGACCGCCCGCCATGGCCACCGCCCGGGCCACGGAGGTGTCCAGGCGAAGGTCGTAGATGTCCGGCTGTCGGACCTCGCCGCCCACCGGAACCCGGACCCGGCCCTCCACCACGATGCTGGGCTGCTCCACGAACTGCCGGAGGAATTCGGTGATATCCTCCTCCACCTCCTCCACCTCCCGTCCGGCTACCTCGATCTGCCGGTAGAGGGGATGGGAGATCCGACCCTCCACGGTGACCTCGAAGTCCCCGCTGAACTCGGACTGCCTCCACACCTGCACGTGGAGGACGTCGCCCGGCTGGAGTACCGCGGGCACATCGTAGAAGCCCGACGACTGGCCGGCCAAACCTGCGGGAAGAAGGAGGAGGAAAAGGAGGAGCGGAGCGAGCCAAGACGGGCTCCGCCCCACTCCACCTTCGTACCCTCCGTGGCGATCAGGACGGTTCACGCGTTCGGCCATCGTCCTCGTGCTTCGGGAAGTGTGATCGAAAAAGGGGGCCACGGCGAGGGCTCGCCGCGGCGGATCGTCCCTGCGCTGTTCGTACACGCTCGTTGCGACCCATACACAGAAAAGGCGGGTATCCGGAGCCCACACAGTATATTAGCGTCCGGCCCGACGTGCCACCCGGAGAGAGGGGAGGCGGGCCGGCCCCCGGACCGACCCGCCGTCCTCCCCCACTCCCAACCTACCGACCCCGGCTTCCCAGCAGGTCGTGGCCGTGGCTCAGGCCCACCACGAAGCGGGCCCCGTCGCCGGCCGCTCCGGTCATGTCCGCCACGCCGGCCGTGAGCACCAGGGAGTGGCTGCGGAGGGGAGCCACCGAGGTCCCCAGCATCAGGTCCTGCCCTGTCCACTCGGCCAGGACGGAGAGGGGCTGGAGCACGCGCACCGACGCGCTCCCGAAGACGTTGGCCCCGGTCCGGTCGCCGTGGAAGTCCGCCTCCCGGAGGAAGCGGCCGTCACCCACGCCCAGGGAGAGGGCCGCCGAGCTGAAAGCCAGCCCCGAGTGGGCCCGTAGGGGGAGCCACTTGGAGGCCACCGCGTAGCGGCTCGAGCCGCTGTCCCGTTCCGCTCCTCCCCAGTGGTGGGCGCTCTCCCAGCCGGCGGCCAGAGCGAAGCCTCCAGGAAGGAGCCGGTGGAGGTGGATGTCCACGCCGCCCCGGTTCCCGAAGCCGCTGCTCATCGTACTGAACGAGTAAACGCCCACGTCCAGGCCCACCCAGTCCCGGGGGTTCCCCAGGCCGAAGCCCGCTCCGGCCGCGCCCGTGTGGCCGTCGGAGCGTCGGGCCCGGGGCTGGTAGCTCGCCCCGGCCCAGACCTGGCCCAACGAAGCTCCGAAGGCCGTGGGGGTGCTCCCGGAGGCGGCGGGGGCGGTCCAGCCCTCCACCCGGACCTCCTCCTCGCTCATTCCGTCGGCGTCCCCCGGATCCTGGAGCGCCTGCGACGCCTGCCCCGGAGGCCCGTGGCCGGGGGGGGTGAAATCGCCGCCGGCGAAGGGGTTCTGGGGAGGGAGGGTCCGGTCGTGGAGCCCCGGCGGGAACTTGGGGGGTCCCGGTGGACCGTCCTGACCCTCCACCGGCTGGGGTGCGAGAAGGGATGCGGCGACCACCGCTCCGGCGACGAAGGCACCTGCTCGGCTGCCCATTGCGGCCTCCTTGCTGAAAGGAAGGGCGTTGTTGGATTCACAACGCGAACCTGCAAGGGCAGTGCCGTCAGAATCGGACGGAATCGGTGTGCCTCGGGAGTCCCTCCGGGCGCGGCGCGGCGCCGCAAATCTCCGGCCTCTATGGCGATACCGCTTCCGGACGGCCGAAGGGCCGCCAGGAGGAAGGCGGGGAAAATTCACCCGGGGAGGAGAAAATCTTCCCCGACGTCCGCCGCCACCGCGGGAATCCCGAGGCGGCGCCACCGCATCTTGTCGCGCCAGGGCCGCATTCACGGTCGCCCAACGGAGCGCGACCGGGGCCGACACCCAGCCCCGGTTGAGGGGCCCAACGTCGCATGAATAAGCCATCCTCGAAGGGTCTTCCCCTCCCCCGCCCCCCTTCCCGAACCCCTCCGGCACGCTCCGTGACCTTTGGACACGGCAACGGAGCAACCTCGCCCACCTCGTCCGGAGCCCCTCAGCGATGGAGCACTGGAGACCC
>SKSR01000106.1 GCA_007122885.1 Gemmatimonadota bacterium | reverse complement strand
GGTTACCAGTTCCCGGTGGCCCTGGAGGGAGCCCTCAAGCTCAAGGAGGTGAGCTACATCCACGCCGAAGGGTACCCGGCCGCGGAGATGAAGCACGGCCCCATCGCCCTCATCGACGAGCGAATGCCCGTGGTGTTCCTGGCTCCCCACGACCCGGTCTACCACAAGGTCGTCTCCAACATCGAGGAGGTGAAGGCCCGGGATGGTCGGGCCATCGCCGTGGTGAGCAATGGGAATTCGGATCTGGAGGGACTGGTGGATCACCGGCTTCAGATTCCCGAGACCTTGCCCCACCTCCTGCCCGTCCTCTCGGTGGTTCCCCTGCAGCTGCTGGCGTACCACGTGGCGGTCCTCCGCGGAACGGACGTGGATCAGCCCAGGAACCTGGCCAAGTCGGTGACGGTGGAATGATTCGGGGGAGGGCGCGACGACTCGGGAAGGCGGGGGTGCCGGGGGTGTGGGGCCCGTGAGGGTCGTCCTCCAGCGAGTTTCCCGGGCGTCGGTACACATCGACGGAGAGGTGTCCGGGGCCATCGACCGAGGGCTCCTCCTACTGGTTGGGTTCACGCGGGAGGAGGAGGAGTCGGACCTGGAGTGGATGGCGGACAAGCTCGTGGGGCTCCGGATCTTCGCCGACCAGGACGGGAAGATGAACCGCTCTCTGGCCGACGTAGGAGGGGGTGTCCTTGTGGTGAGCCAGTTCACCCTCTACGGAGACACCCGGAAGGGCCGCCGTCCCTCCTTCGTGAAGGCAGCGCCTCCCGATACCGCCGTGCCCCTGTACGAACGCTTCGTGTCCTTTTTGGAGGACCGGGTTCCGGGCCCGGTGGAAACCGGGGAGTTCGGAGCCATGATGAACGTGGAGCTCGTGAACGACGGCCCCGTCACTCTGATCCTGGAGCGAGGCGGCGCGCCGTGACCGGGGGCGACGAACAGGTGGAGCTGATTCTGGCCTCCCGCTCCCCACGACGAGCCCACCTGCTCCGGATGCTGGGGCTCGCTTTCCAGGTGGAAGAGCCCGCCGTCGACGAGACGCCCCGAGCGGGCGAGGAGAGCGCCGAGCAGGTGGAGCGACTCGCCCGGGCCAAGGCGCGCGATGTGGCCCGGCGAGCCGGCCGGTCGTGGGTCGTCGGGGGGGATACGGTGGTGGCGCTGGAGGGCCGGGTGCTGGGGAAGCCTTCCTCCCAGGAGGAGGCCCTGGAGATGCTTCTGCGTTTGCAGGGCCGAAGCCACCGGGTGTTTTCCGGAGTTGCGCTGGCAACGCCCGCCGGGGAGCTCCACTCTGCCGTGGAAGAGGTCTCGGTGCGCTTTCGCCCCTTCTCCAGGGAAGCGGCCGAGGCGTATGTGGCTACAGGTGAGCCCATGGACAAGGCGGGAGCATACGGGATCCAGGGGTTGGGCGCCGCCCTGGTCGATTCGGTGAACGGGGATTTCTATGCCGTGATGGGCCTGCCCGTGGCCCGGTTACTGGATCTCTTCCGAGCCGAGGGCGGCCTCGAGTACCGGTTCGGAGTGTGGGTGCGCCGGGATCATCCGGAGAGCCCCGGGGTGGTCTCGGAGGCGAGCGGCTGACCTGAGGAGGAACTCATGAGCGCGACGGAGGCGGTTCTCGCCCTGGATCAGGGGACCACCGGCAGCACGGCCCTGGTCGTGGCTCGAGACGGAAGGATCCTGGGACGCGGCTACTCCGAGTTTCCCCAGCACTTTCCCCGTGCCGGCTGGGTGGAACACGATCCCCTGGACATCTGGGAGACCACGCGGAAGGTGGCCTTGGGAGCCCAGGAGGAAGCCCGGAACCGGGAGCCCTTTCGGCTGTCGTCGGTGGGGATCACGAATCAGCGCGAGACGGTGGTGCTCTGGGACCGGGAAACCCTGGAACCGGTTCACCGGGCCATCGTCTGGCAGGACCGGCGGACGGCGGCCATCTGTCGGGAGCTCAAGGACTCGGGGAGGGAAGAGGAGGTTCGAAAACGGACGGGGCTGCTCCTGGACCCGTACTTCTCGGGCACGAAGCTCACCTGGCTCTTCCGGGAGCGGCCGGACCTGAGAAAGCGGGCGGAGGCCGGTGAAGTGGCTGCCGGGACGGTGGATGCCTGGCTCGTGGCCCGCCTCACCGAGGGAGATGTGGAGGCCACCGAACCCACCAATGCCTCCCGGACCCTCCTCTACGACATCCGGCGGCTCCAGTGGGACGAAGAGCTCCTGGACCTTTTCGAGGTTCCCCGGGCGGTGCTGCCGGAGGTCCGGACCAGCTCGGGGGATTTCGGCGTGACCTCGGGCGAGGGGATCGGCGCAGAGGTCCCCGTCGGCGGCGTGGCCGGGGATCAGCAGGCGGCCCTCTTCGGCCAGGGCTGCTGGGAGCGGGGAACGGCGAAGAACACCTACGGAACCGGAGCCTTCCTCCTCCTCCACACCGGCCGAGAGCCCGTGGCCTCCCAGCACGGGCTCGTGACGACCGTAGCGTGCGGCCCCCGCGGGGAGCCGGCCTACGCCCTGGAAGGGTCCATCTTCGTGGCGGGAGCCGCGGTCCAGTGGCTCAGGGACGAGCTGGGTCTTCTTTCCACGGCCCAAGCCTCCGAGGCCATGGCCCGGGAGCTGGAGTCCAACGAGGGAGTCTACTTCGTTCCGGCCTTCGTGGGTTTGGGCGCGCCCCATTGGGAGCCGGAAGTTCGAGGCACGCTCGTGGGACTCACCCGAGGGACCGGGCGGAAGCACCTGGTCCGAGCGGCGCTGGAGGCCATGGCCTACAGCACTGCCGATGTCCTCCGGGCCATGGAGAGCGACTCGGGCGTGGAAGCTTCGGAGCTGAGGGTCGACGGGGGAGCCTCGGAGAACGATTGGCTCATGGAGTTTCAGGCCGGGATTCTGGGGCTTCCCGTTCGGCGGCCGGCCCTGGTGGAGACGACGGCCCTGGGAGCGGCAGGGCTCGCAGGGCTGGGTTCCGGTGTATGGAAGAATGCCGAGGAGTTCATGGGGGCCCAGGGCGCCCCCCGGGTCTTCCGCCAGCGCATTTCGACGGAAGAGCGAGAGGAGCTCCTGGAGGGCTGGAAGCGGGCGTTGGCGGCGGCTCGAGCCGCCGTCTGAGCACGGCCTGGGGTCCGGGGCCGGCTCCGGTATCGGGTTCGCTGGCCCGCCTGCGGAAGCGGAGCGCAGGGTCCGGACGGGAGAAGACGAGTGGAATCGGACCAATCGCCCTGTTATTTTAATTGACATCGTCCGGAGTGGGCGGTGTTCGAGGCACGCCAAGCAGACCGGGGTGAAAGATGAAGAAGGACCGACGTTTCTTCGTAGGGCTCGTGGGCGTCGCGGCGGTGATCACCTATCTGGTTTGGACGGGGGTCACCGAGACGATGGTCTACTATTTGACGCCGGCCGAGCTCATGGAGCGAGTGGAGGCCGATCCGGCGCTTCACGATGTGGGCTTCAAGGTGAGCGGCCACGTGGTCCCCGGAAGCTATGAGTCGGGAAGCGAAGAACTCCTCCATCGATTCCGGGTGGAAGACGAGGACAACCCCGAAGTCGTTCTCGACGTTGAGTTCCGGCATCCCCTGCCGGACACGTTCCAGGACGACGGCGAAGTGGTCATGGAAGGCCGATACCGCTCGGACGGCGTGTTCGAGGCGACGGAGGTCCTGACCAAGTGCGGAAGCCGTTACGAGGCCATGCCCGACGAGGAGGACTACCGGAACGGCGGGTACGGCGACGGCGGTTATGGAGATGACTACGACTACGGGGATGACTACGAGGTGGAGGGAGCGGCCGACGCAGATGACGCCGGCGCCGGGGATCCGGCCGGGGAGGGCTGAGTCTCGTGCCGGTCCTGGGTGAATTCGCCCTCTGGATCTCTCTTCCCATCGCCCTGTGGGGCATCGTCTTGGCCTTTCTGGGAGGCCACAAGGGGCGGGGTGACCTGGTCCTTTCGGCGGAGAGGAGCGTCTACGCCGTCTTCTTCCTGGTGGTTCTGGCGTCGGCGGGCCTCATCGCCGCGTTTCTCGGGGACCGCTACGAGTACTGGTACGTCTACAATTACTCCAACCAGGCCCTGGACCCCTTTTTCAAGGTGGCGGGCCTCTGGGCCGGACAGCGTGGATCCCTGGTCTTCTGGGCCCTGAACCTGGGGTTCTTCTCGGCTCTGGCCGTGTGGCTGAACCGAAGGCGCAACCGGGACCTGATGCCCTACGTATCGGGCATCCTCCTGGCGGTCATGGCCTTCTTCATCGGCATCACCCTCTTCGTGAGCCCCCCCTTCGAGCAGTTGGCGTTCACCCCGTCGGACGGTAGGGGACTGAACCCGCAGCTCCAGAACTATTGGATGGTGATCCACCCGCCCACCCTGTATCTGGGATTCACCGCATTCACCGTTCCTTTCGCCTTCGGGATGGCGGCCCTGATCACGGGGAAGCTGGACTCCCGGTGGCTTCAGGTGACTCGGCGGTGGATCCTGACGAGCTGGTTCTTCCTCTCCCTGGGCATCGTCTTCGGGATGCGTTGGGCTTACGAGGAGCTGGGCTGGGGCGGCTACTGGTTCTGGGATCCGGTGGAAAACGCGTCGCTCCTTCCCTGGCTGGCGGCCACGGCGTTCCTCCACTCGGTCATGATCCAGGAGAGCCGGGGAATGATGAAGACGTGGAACATGGGGCTGGTCTGCCTCACGTTCCTCATGACCATCCTGGCCACCTTCCTGACCCGCTCGGGGCTCATCGAGTCGGTCCACTCCTTCGCCCAGAACCTGACCATCGCGTGGATCTTCTTGGGCTTCATGGGCGTGACCCTGGCCGTGTGCACCGTGCTGATCCTTTGGAGACTGCCCCTCCTCCGCAGCGAGCGACAGTTTGAGTCGTTCCTCTCCCGGGAGGCGGGCTTCCTCCTGAACAACCTGATCATCCTGGGGGTGCTTTTCGCGGTCCTCTGGGGAACCATGTTTCCCCTGTTCACCGAGGGGATCACCGGCGCCCGCGTGTCCGTGGGCCCCCCCTTCTTCAACCAGGTGAACATCCCCATCGGGCTCGTCCTCCTGGCCCTCATGGGGATCGGGCCCGTGATCGCCTGGCGAAAGGCGTCGGCCCGGAATCTCCGGAGGAACTTCATGGCGCCCATCGCCATCGGATTGGTTTCCGGGGCGGTCCTCTACGCCATCGGGGTTCGACACACCCAGGCGCTCCTTACCTTCGCCATCGGGCTCTTCGTCCTGTCCATCATCGTTCGGGAGTTCTGGAAGGGAACCCGTGCGCGGGCGCGGATCGAAGGGGAGGGGGCCTTCATGGCGTTCCTCCACCTGATTCAGCGGAATCGGCGTCGGTGGGGGGGCTACATCGTCCACGTAGGCGTGGTCATCATGTTCATGGGATTCGCCGGGGCCGCCTACGACGAAGAGGTCCGGGAAGTCCTGGTTCCGGGACAGACCGCCACCGTGGAGTCGGCCTTCGGCCACGAGTATTCCCTCACCTACGAGGGGCTCTCCACCCACTTCGGTGACAACGAGTGGCGGTGGATCGCCCTCCTCACCGTGAGCCGGAACGGGACGCCGCTGGGCACCATCGAGTCCGAGCGGCAGTTCTACCCCGCCCTGAACCAACCGTCCACACAGGTGGGCATCCGCTCCTCGGCTATCGAGGACCTCTACGTGATCCTCGCCTCGGTAGAGGAACAGCCCGGAGTGGGAGGTGCGGGACAGGAGGGCTCGGAGCGGGCCACCTTCCAGTTCCAGGTGAACCCCCTCGTCCCGTGGATCTGGTATGGGGCGTTGGTTCTGGCCGTGGGAACGTTGGTGGCCATGTGGCCCGGAGCGGGCGGACAGGCGACCCAGAGCCAGCCCAGACCGGACCGGGCCGTGGAGAAGGGCCCCAAGCGGCGAGAGCCCGAGCCGGACCGGGAACCTGAGCCGGTGGGTGACTGATGGATCCCGTCGTCATCGGCCTTCTGGTGGTGGCCGGCGCCGTCGTCTTCTTCGTCATCGAGCCCGTGATCTCGGGTATCCGGGCCCCCTCGGGCCGGGACGAGGACGAGCCCTCGGAGTCGGACTACCGGAAACGGGCGGTGCTCCTCGCCCTCCGGGACGTGGAGTACGACTACCATACCGGAAAGTTGGACGAGAAGGACTACCGGGTGTTGCGGGGGCAGCTTTCCAAGGAAGCCCTTGAGGCTCTCCGACACCACTCGAGCGGCACCGCGACCACGGGGAACGGAAGCGAGCCCTCCGTGGATGGGGACGACCCGCTTGAGGCGGAAATCCGGCAGCTCCGGAGCTCCCTCCGGAAGGGGAAGGCCGACGGGTGTCCCGAGTGCGGGACGTCGTTCGGAACGGACGACCGGTTCTGCGGTGAGTGTGGTGCGCCGCTTCCCGCCGGGGTGGAGGACGGAGGAAGCGAGGGGTGAGCTCTCCGCCGGACGCGCCGGCGGAGCAGTCCCCGGGAGGATCCCAAGGGACCGACGAGGATCGGGCCTCACTGGAGGCCCGTAACCTGGTTCGCACCTTCGGTCCCGTTCGAGCGGTGGACGGGGTCACCTTCCGGGTGGAGGTGGGAGAGCTCCTGACCATCTTCGGGCCCAACGGGGCGGGCAAGTCCACCCTACTGAACCTCCTGGCGGGGGCGATGCGGCCTACCGCCGGGGAAATCCGGATGGGGGGACGGCTCCGGAGCCACGGGGAAGTGGAGTGGCGCCGGGGAGTGGGGATCCTCTCTCATCAGACTTTCCTTTACGACCCTCTCACCGCCGCTGAGAACCTCAGGTTCTACGGCCGCCTCTTCGGCGTCCCCTCGCTGGATGACCGGATTCAGGAGCGCTTGGAGGCCGTGGGGCTGGCTTCGCGAAGGGATGACCCGGTCCGGGGCTTTTCCCGTGGGATGCGCCAGCGACTGGCGCTGGCCCGAACCCTGCTCCACGACCCGGAAGTCGTCCTCCTGGACGAGCCCTACACGGGCCTGGATGTCCACGCGGCCGCGCTCCTTCGGGACCTCCTCTCCTCCCTGAAGGATGGGCGACGCACGGTGGTCCTGGTGACCCACGATCTGACCCAGGGGATGGAGCTGGCGGACCGGGTCGCAATCCAGGTGGCGGGCCGGTTTGCGTTTCACGATGCGGTGGAGGGCCTCCCCGAGGGGCCCATGGACTCCTTCTACCGGGACGTGGTGGAGGGAGCCCTCGGGGGGGGCGGCTCCGGAGGGATCGCGGCGGCGGAGCGAACCGGCCCGCGATGAGGTACCTTCGGCAGCTGGGTGCGGTGGTCCACAAGGACCTCCTTCTGGAATTCCGGACCTGGGATCGCCTGAGTGCCATGGGCGCCTTCGCCGTTCTCACCGGAGTCCTCTTCCACTACGCCGTGGACCGGACGGTCATTCACCCCCGGGAACTGGCGGCCGGGCTCATCTGGCTCACGATCATCTTCGGTGGGCTCCTGGGGTTGGGGAGGACCTTCGCCATGGAGGAGAAGGATGGGGCGATCCACGGGGTTCTGACGAGCCCGGTGCCGAAAGATGCGGTCTACCTGGCCAAAGTGCTGGGCAACTTCATCCTCCTTGGCCTGCTGGTGGCCCTGGTCCTCTTCGTCTTCGTCCTATTCTTCCAGATCCGCATCCAGGGGAACCCCTTGGGTCTCTTTGGGGTCCTCTCGCTGGGTGTGTTGGGTTTCACGGCTTTGGGAACCCTCTACAGCGGGGTAACGGCCCGGAGTCGGATGGGGGAAACGCTCCTTCCGGTCTTGGTTTTTCCCCTCCTGGTGCCGGTGGTCGTTTTCGGCGTCCGCGGGACGGCCCTCCTCTTCGCGGGGGTCTCCGTCGGTGAGGTGGAGGGGAGCCTGAGGATCCTGGCAGGCTTTTCGATGGTGGCGCTCCTCACAGGAGCCTTCTTGTTCCGTTTCGTGGTGGAGGACTGATGTCGCTCGGGACGATCCGCTGGGGAGCCGTGGCCACCGGTGTGGTGGGTGTGGCCCTGGCCCTCCTCTTCCACTGGCAGGTGTTCTTCTGGGTCCCCACCGAGGCGACCATGGGGATCGTCCAGCGGATCTTCTACATCCACGTTCCCGCTGCCTGGGTGGGCTTCTTCGCCTTCTTCATCGTGGCGCTTTGCAGCGCGGTCTATCTATGGCTGGAAGAGGACCGGTTGGACATGGCCGCCGTATCCGCCGCAGAAGGGGGGATCCTCTTTACAACCATCGTCCTCATCTCCGGTCCCCTCTGGGCCTACCTGGCGTGGGGAACCTGGTGGACCTGGGAGCCCCGGCTGACCCTCACACTGCTTCTCTGGTTCATCTATGTGGGCTATTTTCTGGTCCGTTCGTCCACAGAAAACGAGCGCAGGGGCCGGAAGCTGGCGGCTGTGGTAGGGATCGTGGGAGCCCTCAACATTCCCCTCATCCACATGAGCGTCCTCTGGTTCCGGTCCCTCCACCCGCAGCCGGTGGTGCTCCGGACCGACGGACCGTCCCTGCACCCGGATATGCTCACCACTCTGATGGTGGCCCTGGCGTCATTCATCTTCATCTTCGTGTCCCTCTTCCTCCTTCGGTACGGTGCCGAACGTCTGGACCGGGAGTCGCAGTTCCGGGGATCGGACCGGGAGGAGCGAGAAGGAGTGCCGGTATGACCCGCCTTCTTGTGGCCACCAGCCTGATGCTGACCGCATTCCTCTTGGCCGGCGCCGTCCCAGAGGCGGTGGCTCAGGCCGCTCCGGGGCAGGGTGGCCAGGCCGCCTCCACGGGACAAGGAGCCCGTTCGATGCGCCATTTCTGGCACGTGTTCGTGGCCTACGCGGTGGCGTGGCTCCTCCTCATGGGATGGCTCCTGGCCATCGTGCGGCGGATCGCTCGGGTGGAACGTCGACTCCGGGGCTGACTCTCGAACCTCCGGCGCCGACACGAGCTCCCCGGGGTGACGGGCCGGGTCCTACTTCCTGCGTGCCGGGAAAGTCCATCCTCGGACGATGGAGCGGGGTTCCTCCACGGTGACGAAGGCGTCCTCGTCCAGGCGCTCCACCTCGGTCAAAACCTGCTGGATCTGCCGGCGGTGGACGATGCTGAGGAGGACACCCACCGGTCCCTCGCGACCGGTGGCCGCGATCTCCGTCACCCCGAAACCTCGGGCCCGGAGCCCTTCGGCCACAGGCCCCCATTCCCCGTGCCGACAGATGATCCGGATCGTGGCCAGGCCCATGGCCAAGCGGCCCTCGATCCACAGACCCACCAATGTTCCCGCGGCGAAACCTCCCGAGTACCCCACGATGTGCCAGACGCTGTCCAAGTGCTGGATGGCCGTTCCCACCGCCACCACCCAGATCGTCACCTCCACGAATCCGATGACCGGGACCCACCTTCGAATGTTCCGAATGGAGAGGAGCATGCGGACGGTGGACAGCGAAACGTCCACGATCCGTAGCCCGAAGATGACAAGTGGGCCCCACGGCCCGGCGAAGAGGAGCTCGAGCATGGAGGTCAGGGGGGGCGACTGGAAGTCGGGGTCCGCGCCTCTGGGGTTCGGCCCCCGCTACCGGGGATGAAAAGGGGCGATCCCGGGAGGGTCCCGGGCCCGGGTAGAAACGCCACGTCAGGCGGAAACCCCGGCTCCGTCCCGGACCCTGCCGATCCGGTCCAGATCGGAGATCGTGTCCACATCACGGAGCGGGCCGAGCCGACCCGTGCGCAGGCCTGCAGCGCGGGCCCTGGCTTCGCTGGCCGCCAGGACCCGATCCGTGCTCCAGGGGATCCCCTGGAATACTTCCGGGACGTATCTCCGAAGGGCTATCAGGTAGTACCCTCCGTCGAAGGCCGGGCCGAAGACCACATCGACCTCGTCCAGGAGCCGGAAGGCGGCCTCCACCCCTTCAGGGCCCAGGTCCGGGGAGTCGGTTCCCACGATGGCCACTCGTTCGGATTCGGCTAGGGACTCGTGGGCGGCATGGGCCAGGCGTTCGCCCAGGTCGCCCGCCGGCTGGGGGCGGAGTTCCAGGGCGGCGGCGTCCAGCCAGCTCCGTACCTGGTCGGCGGCGTCCGGCGGATCGTAGTACACCACGGTTCGGTAAGGGCCCGCCCGGACTCGTTCCACCACCTTCCTTCCCATGGAACGATAGATGCGGGTGGCCTCCCGGGTCCCCAGGTCCCTGGCTAGGCGCGTCTTCACTTTCCCCTCCCTCGGAGCTTTGACGAAGACCGCCAACGTCCGTCGTTCCCGGTCGAGCGCGTCGTCACGGGCATCCGGAGTGGAGCCCGGGCTCCCCCTCAGGTCTGGGGGAGCTCGCTCCGGTGAGGGATACCAGTCCACGAGCCTGTGGGCGGAAACCCCCATGCGGTGGAGGGCGATGATCGCCGAATTCCGAAGCCACCGGCCCCACTTCCCCTCGATTTCGTACCGCCGCGGGCTCGTGGGAAGAGGGGCTTCGATCCGCTCCAGGCTCCCGTGGGCTCGGAGGCGTCGGACGAACTCCACGTCCTCCAGGAGGGGGAGTTCGGGAAAGCCGTCGGTTCGCAGGAACGTCTCCCTGGAGACGAGCAAGCCCTGATCGCCGTAGACCAGGCCGAAGAGACCTTCCCGAAGGGCCTGTCCAGCC